>JAIRUI010000061.1 GCA_031254455.1 Chitinispirillales bacterium
AATCAACATCACTGCGCTTGACATTGCAAACGCTCCAATCATTCTTTTTAACTGCATATTATAACTCCTTCTGTTAAGTTTTAGCAGATCACTGTATATTTTGAAACACTATTGTTTCCTAAAACATTATGAATTACGGGAAAGAGAAGAGACTTTTTTGCGGTAAAACAAGAAAAGGCCGCTCTGCCCATAATCATAGTTTTTACCAGAAAGTATGAATATGCCCATATTTTAATAAAGAGAGGGATAGGCAGAACAACCTATAAACAAAGGTGGCTTTGCCTCTCTTTATTGAGAAATAAAATATAAACGAAATGTGGAAACAAAATTCCAGCATCTCATACTTTCTGGTATCTGTAAAATAATTTATTGTTATGAAAGAATATGAAGAAAATTTGAAAGAGTCAAACATAAAAACCGCCGCTCAATTTCTCAAGCGGCGGTTTTTATTTTTTATCTGTAACATTGCACAACCTTACTCGCCTGCGCCTTGACGTATTACGAATATTATCCAAAATCGAGTTTCTTTTTCGCTTCCGTAATAGAAACGCCTTGCTCAAGAAGTTCAAGTAGTTTTTTCATTCCTTGCCGCATTCCTTCTTCTTTCTGAACGCGCAGAGCGTCATCCCAATTCCATTCCGTTAATAACATACTCATAAAATCTCCTTATCTATTCAGCAATCCTTGCCATTTTTGGTATAATTTCAATGCGAAATTGTCTGTCATTCCGCACACATAATCGGCGGCGAGTTGCATTCGATTATAAATTGAACGTTTCGAGAATGTTTCATAAATGAATCTATAGTTTGACGATATCATTTCATAAATTCTGTTTGAAACCGACCAATCGCCTTTACCTTCAGACAAAACTGCGGGAATTAATTTTTCTAAAATATAATTTATCGTGTTAAATCCGATAATTTCATTTTCTAAAATCGATTTGTGCTTAAAAATCTTTTCCGTGCCGATCTTTTTTAACGCTTTGCTTGTGGCTGCACAATACGAATTTCCCAATATGTCCTTATTGTATTTCCCTTCGATAATATCGTTAACGTTATTACAGTATTCTTCGACCGCCGCATCAATCATAAACGACTGCGCCATTATTCTAAATTGTTGAATCGCGATTTCCAAACGATTCTTATATGACGACGACATATCGTCATAGTTGTGTATAAAATTTTTTAACAAAGCGAATTCTTTTTCTTGCGGCGAAAGGAACATATCGTCCAATTCTCTAGATAAATTTTCCACTAAAATTTCTTTCGTCAAAATACCTTTTTTGCAGGCGTCTTCAATATCGGCGACACAATAAGCGATATCGTCCGCCGCTTCTAAGAGAGGAGTAAGCGGAAATCTTGCGGATAAACCGAATACTTTTTGAATATCACGATAGTCGTTCTCTTCCGAAGAAAAGAAACCGAATTTTTTACGGGGAAGTTCTGCGCCTTTTTTATTGCCTTCAATCGAATTGTACGGGTATTTTATTAAAGTTGCAAGAACCGCATGGGTTAAATTCATTCCGTCGCGGTCTCTTACATAATGAAGCGTACGTAAAACCCGAAATGTTTGAACGTTTCCGTCAAAAAATATAAAATCGTTTTTCTGCTGTTCATTCAATTCGTTGGCGATATTCGGATTCTTATTAAAATATTCTTTGAAAAACCAGCGTATCGAATCCTCTCCGAAATGTCCGAACGGCGGATTCCCCAAATCGTGTACAAGTCCTGCCGTCGCCAAAATCGACGGGATATAACCTGTCATATTCTCGCTTAAAACCCCAAGTTCAATAAGTTTCTTTTCGACGGAAAGACCTATGGAACGCCCCAACGACGACACCTCAAGCGAATGCGTCAAACGGGTTCGCACGAAATCGCCTTTGTCAAGTTGAAAAACCTGTGTTTTATCCTGTAATCTTCTAAATGCGGATGAAAAAATAACGCGGGTAAAATCGTTCTCAAAAGAATTTCTGTAATCGTTTGTTGAAATATGCGATTCCCTAAATCTTTTTGTCGTTAAAAACTTATCGAATTTTTTTTCCATATATTATTACCTCTCTAACTTCTTACAAGAATATCGCTTATATCTTTTAATTCTTTGGAAAATTTATCGTCGTTTGCTATTTTGTTTTTTACTTCTTTAATGGAATGCAGAATAGTGCTGTGATTTTTTCCGCCTAATTCGGCGCCTATCGAGTGCAGAGAAAGCGGCGTGTGTTTTTTGAGAAAATATGCCGCGACCCGCCGTGCGTAAGCGATATGTGCGATTCTACTTTTAGATTTTAACTCCTTCAAATCTATTTTGTAGTACGAACAGATCGTATTTAAAATCGTTTTGGGCGGAAAATATCCTTTTATAGGTTCCAACCTTTTGTTTTGTAACGCATCTTGAATAGCGTCTTGAATCATAATTGTTTTATTGATTGACGTGGAAACTGCGATATTGGCGATAATTCCTTGCAGTTCATGAATATTCTCCGAACAATTATCTACAATGTAAGCGACCTCTTCGTTTGAAAGTTTAATCTTAGATTTTTGCGCCATATTTACAAGAATAGCCGCCCGTGTTTCCTGATTTTGCATGTCGAGTTTAACGACAAGTCCCCATTGAAGCCGCGTAATAATCCTTTCGTGAATATTTATAAGTTCCGCAGGCGCACAGCTTGCCGTGATAACCATCTGTCTTTTTTGCTGATGAAACATATTAAATATTTTGTATAATTCTATCTGCGCTTCATCTTTCCCCGCCAATTCGTCAATGTTGTCGAAAATAATTATGTTCGCTTTCTGAAAAATATTTTCAAAATCATAATAAGCCTTTCTGTTTAAATGAGCGGAATAGCTTCTGTAAAATTCGGTACCCGACATCAAAATTACATTAGTTTCCGGCTTATTTTTCGCTATTTCGTTTGCAATGGCATGAATTATGTGAGTTTTTCCGACACCCGATTTACCATATATAAAAAAAGGATTATAATTTTGAATTTTACCCGGCGCATTGGCAATTCCGCGTGCGCTTGCGGCAACGAGCCGATTTTCGTAAGTTTCAATAAATTCGTCAAAAGTGTATTGCCGGTTTATAGGATGCGAAAAAGAAACGTTTTTTTTGATTTTTGAAGCCGTTTGCTCGATTTCTGCGTAATAAATATCTTTTGCCCGCGCTTCTTCGGATTTACCCGCAACGACAAACTTCATGCTTAAAAAATTTTTATCAAATTCTTTTGCAATTTCGTTAAGTTTTTTCTGATAGCGGTGGTTCAGGACTTGCGGCGCAAAATTGTTCGTTGTTTCCAGAACTAAAATTCCGTCCATGTATTTTATCGGGATAAGGGGACGCAACAAATTATCTATCGCCGTTTCTTGAAAATATTTTTTTTCTATCGCCGATTTTACAATGTTTTCCCACAGGGATTGCGTCGTCATTTTCTTTACCATAATTTACAAAAAATCCTTTCGGTTTGTAAAATTACTAATTATTGTGAAATATCATTGATTTTTACGCATGGAAAATACTATATTTCCTGCGATTTGTGTGGTGAAATTCAATATTTAAGGAGATATACATAATGAAAAGAACTTATCAACCGTCTAAAAGAAAAAGAGCCACCACTCACGGATTTCGTGCGAGAATGGCTACAAAAGCCGGTAGAAACGTCCTTAAAAGAAGAAGGGCGAAAGGGCGCAAGCGTTTAACCGTTTCTGTTAGAATTAAGTGAGGAACAGATACAAAAAAAGGTTTCGTCTGAAAAAACAAAAAGAAATTTCGTATCTTGTTAGAAACGGGAAAAAGTTTAAATGCGATATTTTTGTTGTTTTGTATGAAAAAAATAATTTTATGCAGGATAGGTTTAACGTATTAATATCTCGCAAAAACGGTAATTCGGCGCAAAGGGTTCGTATAAAGAGAATTTATAGAGAAGCGTATGTAAACACGGAAGTTAAAGACGAGGAATGCTTTTACGATATTTTAATACGTCCGGAGCCGGGGTGTAAGCATGAGTTTTGCGAAATAAAAAAACTTTACGGAAAATGGCGTAATGAAACAGTTAAAGATAATGACGGCAAATACAATATACTTTCTAATACAGTTCTTTAAACGAGTTTTCTGTATTCCAAGCGGAACTTGCCGTCACATTCCGTCGTGTTCACATTTCGTTAAAGCCGCTATTATCGAGCTTCCTTTTCATGAAGCGGTTGTGCGTATTCTATCACGGCTTTTAAGATGTCATCCGTTTGGGACTTCCGGTTACGATCCGGTTATAAAGGAAAAAAATAATTAAGAGGGACATAAATGAAAAAAGAAACGTTATTCGCTTTTGCAATACTGCTTGCGGGGTTTTGGTTTTTTAATTCCAAGATCTATTATCAAATTATCGGGAAACCATATCCATACGGTCAAACGAAACAAACCGTTGCGCAACAAGCGGAGATAATCCCCGACGTTCCAGTAAATACATCCGATAAAATCTCGGATGTATTTATTAACGAATCAAAAATTTCGGACACTTTGGATACTATAGAAACGGAACCAAAGAAAATTATTACGCTTTCAAACAATGTTTTGCAGTTGCAAATATCCGAAGTCGGAGCAAAAATTATTTCTGCACAAATGCTTAAATATAAATACGGAAAAGGTCTTGTAAAAGAAGGAGAATTCGTAAACCTTATTTCAGACGGCGATTTGGGAATACTGACTTCGACGGTTGCAAATTTCGACTTGTCAAAATCCGGCTTTGTTTATAACGATAGCAATCCAAGCGCAAACATAGCGCAATTTGATTGTATGCTTGGAGACGAGGCGGTGAGCAAAATCTTTGAGTTAAAAGAAAATTCCTATTACCTGAATTTTATTATTCGGTCAAATTTAATAACGGACGGGCATTCAATATCTTTCAAAAGCGGTATATCCGAGAGTGAAACGGACGACGATAAATCAATTCCTTATTCCGAACGAGTCGTTTCAGTCGCTCGCGAAAAAAATAAAACCGAGCGTATTTTAATGAAGAAAATCGATACGTACAATCAGACTGGGCAATTTGACTGGATGGCTCTAAACTCAAAATATTTTACGTTTGTTATAATTCCGAAAGACAAAAAAAACCGTGATTTATCCGTATCTTCTTACATTGTAGATGAAACGGCGAAAATTGAACCTGTAAATATTAATTACGATATAAGTATTTTACAGCGTCCGCAAAAAGCCGTGTCGTCGGAAAATTTTGTCGAATACGATGTATTTCTGGGGCCGGCGAAACATTCCGATTTGACGCAGGCAAAAGTCGGTCTTGAAAGAACGCTTTTTAGAGGATACGCTTGGTTTTTCGGCGCTAATTTATGGTTTCCTCCGTTGTGCGAAGGAGTTTTATGGTTTATGAACTTCTTCGGGAAGCTATTCGGCGACTACGGTATATCAATAATTCTTTTGACGCTTTTGCTTAAAATAGTTACATATCCGCTTTCGCAGAGCAGTATTAATTCTATGGCGGCAATGCAGGTTCTTCAGCCAAAAATTCAAGCGATTCAGAAAAAATACGCCGACAACAAGCAGCTTATGCAGCAGAAAATCCTCGAATTATATCAGTCCGAAGGTATAAATCCTATGGCGAGTTTGGGCGGATGTATTCCGATTCTAATACAAATGCCTATAATGATAGCATTGTTTATCGTTTTGCGAAAAGCGGTGGAACTTCGCGGAGAAGTAACGTTCTTTCTTCCTTGGGTTCAAGATTTATCACAATCGGAAGTTTTATTTAAATTGCCGTTTGTAATTCCTTTTTACGGAGATAATTTTGCGTTTCTGCCGATTTTGATGGCAGGGCTTATGTTTGTTCAAAACAAAATGACGATAAAAGATCCAAATCAGGCGGCTATGGTGTACATGATGCCGATTGTTATGCTTGTTATGTTTAATAATTTTCCGGCAGGGCTTACGTTGTATTTTACGATTTCTAACCTTTTGCAGATTTTGCAGCAGAAATTTCTTACAAAAAAACCGTCCGTTATCGCAAAAAACAGTTTAAACAAGGGTAAAGCCGAAAAAAAATGAATTTTGACGAAAAACTGAATTTTTTGTTAAAAAACACATTCGCAGAGGATTTTTCTCTTGAAGGCGACATTACCACAAAAGCGATTTTTGATAAAAATGCGCAGGCGAAAGCGATTATAAAATCTAAAGAAAAAGGTATTTTATCCGGAACAAAATTGATAAGCCCTTCATTCAAATATTTAGATGAAAATTGTTCCGTTAAAGTATGCAAATCCGACGGAGACGCTATTTTCCCCGGAACGGAAATTGCAAAAATAGAAGGTAAAATCAGCGCTGTTCTCGGCGCCGAAAGAACAATATTGAATTTATTGCAGCGACTTTCGGGGATCGCTACAAAAACAAATACGTTTTGCGAAAAAATACGACATACTAACGCAAAAATCATCGACACCAGAAAAACAACTCCTTTACTCAGATTTTTGGAAAAAGAGGCGGTTATTCACGGCGGAGGACAAAATCACCGTTTTGGACTTTATGACATGATTTTAATTAAAGATACACATATAAAGGCGGCAGGCGGCGTAACGTACGCTGTAAATAAAGCGCATGAATTTGCCGAAA
>JAIRUI010000062.1 GCA_031254455.1 Chitinispirillales bacterium
TTTAGAATCTCCCTAAATTTATGCTCTGAAATTCTTGAACGAATTATATATTTGTTTTCCATTGTCCCTCCGAGTATTACAACAAAATAATTTTTGTTTAACTAGGATTGAACCTAAAATAAATAATAAAACCCGAATTATACCGGAAAACGAAATGAAAACAAATTATTCGTTTGCATATGATTATTTATTGTCAATAAAACACGAACTTGATAAAAGAGACAACGGGAAACCTAATATAGTTGCTTGGTATGCATTCGGCAGAAGCCAAGGTTTAGATACGAGTTTTGGTGAAAAAATAATATTTTCTCCTATGAATAAAGAGCCGAATTTCATATATTATCCCAATCCCGACTGCACGTTTTATTCAGGATATTCTATAAAATATGACGGGAATTTGAAAGATTTGCTTCCCAAATTAAATTCAGAGAAAATGGCTGATTTTATTTCCGCTTCAAGTAGAGATTTCAGAGACGGTTGGAAAGCGTATAATAAAAAAATAATTGAAGAATTTGAGATACTGCGAAGTTAAAACATGAAAACAATTTTATTAAACGGGATGAATATTCAATATGATTACTGAATATTTGGTGAAGACGGCGTATATAATTCCCGAAAATTACCTGCGAAATTAAAAATATTTTACACATTTATTTCGGCGTAACGTATTTTCGCAAAGTTTCTTAGGAGTTTTAATGTTTTCACAAAGTATGACGGGATACGGACGCTTTGAGCGAAGTTTTGCAAGCGGAAAATATTCTGTAGAAATTAAGGCTGTAAACAGTCGTTTTATAGAAATTCAGTGTCGTATGCCGAGAATTTTCAATCCTTTGGAATTGCAAATCCGTAAATATATTGCAGATAAATTGGAAAGAGGAAGCATAAATATAAACCTAAGTTTTGAGGCGGCAAGCGAAGAAACGAACATAGATTTTGACGAGAAGTCATTCTCACAATACGTGAATTTATTTGACAAATTAGCGAAATCTTGCCAAAAAACAGCGGATTTTTCCGATTTTATGCGTTTTTTGACGCCTTTCACTAAAGACATTATCGTTTCAAAGCCAAAAGAATATTCGGTGGACGAATTGTCGAAAGAGGTTTTTGAAGTCGTAGAAAATGTAACCGATTTATTGATAATAGAAAGGAAACGCGAAGGAGACGCGTTGTGTGAATTTTTGTTGAAATCGCTCAACTTAATCGACGAGAACCTTTGCAAAATAGAAAGTTACGCTCCGCAGCGCATTGAAAAATACAAAAACAAACTGAATACGGCGATCGATTTGCTCAGGAAAGACGGTATAGACGAGCAAAGAATTTCTTTGGAAGTTATTTTGACGATTGAGAAAATTGATATTACAGAGGAAATTACACGACTTAAAACACATATTTCAGCGACAAAAAACTTGATAGAAAATGAGTGTTCTATCGGGAAAAGGCTCGGATTTTGGTTGCAGGAAATAAATCGTGAAATAAACACCATAGGCTCCAAAGCAAACGACGCCGCAATCGCCGGCGTCGTCGTGTCTATGAAAGATACGGCGGAGCAAATGCGGGAACAATCATTGAACTTATTGTAAATAAAAATAAAAAGGAGGGATTTGTGAGTAGAATCAGCGACGCGCAATATGAAATGGACCTCGACAAACTTGAAAAAGAACGAGGAATCAGCCGCTACAAAGCGGTCTTGATGGTTGCAAAAGAAGCAAGATGGCTTAACGACCAGCAAAGAATCGCAGGTACGGAATTGGGTGGAGAAAAACCGATTTCCGTCGCTCTTCAACGTGTATTTGACGGAAAAGTAGTCGAAACGGATGACGAAGCTATCGGCTGAAAATTCCAATTCAAAAAATATTCTTTTAGGAATATCGGGAGGAATTTCGGCGTATAAAATTCCGTTCCTTGTTCGTATTCTCAAAAAAAGAGGACACAACGTAAAAGTTATTCTTACAAATTCCGCAAAAAAATTAGTCGCAACGGATACATTAAAAACACTTTCCGGTTTTCCGGTTTACAGCGACGACAGCATTGATTATGATATGAACCATATTCGGCTGAATGAATGGGCGGACGTATTTGTTTTAGCTCCCGCAACGGCAAATTCCATCGCAAAAATGGCTCACGGAATTGCCGACAATCTCCTTTCTACGACATTTCTATCACTGACTTGTCCTATAGTCGTGGTTCCGGCTATGAATACGGCGATGCTGGAAAACGCCGCGACACAGGCAAATATTAAAAAACTTAAAAACCGTGGAATTATAGCGCTTCCTACGGCAGCCGGAGAATTGGCGTGCGGCGCAGTCGGCGCTGGAAGAATGATAGAGCCGGACGACATTGCCGAATATGTAACTCTTGCTTTGCAAAATACCGATTTATTTGGAAAATTCGCCCAAAAAACAATCTGTATCGCTTCCGGACCTACTGTCGAGCCTATAGACGCAGTTCGTTCGATAACAAATTCTTCAAGCGGAAAAATGGGAGCGGCGCTTGCAAGAGCGGCGATATTCGCCGGCGCTAAAGTCGTCGTCGTCTCAGGACCGGCATCTGCAAAATTACCGACGGGAATCGAATTGATAAAAGTTAATACCGCATCGCAAATGCGTGACGCGATGATGAAAAATCTTCCCGACTGCGATATTGTCGTCATGGCGGCGGCTGTCGGCGATTTTCGAGTTGAAAACGTTTCAAGCGAAAAAATTTCTCGTGAAAATAACGCACAATATACGATAAATTTAATAAAAAATCCCGACATCGCTAAAGAAATCGGCAAAAAAAAGAAAACCGAACAGAAATTGGTCGTCTTTTCACTTGAAACGAACGGCGGCATTGAGCGTGCGATTCAAAAGATGAGTCAAAAAAATGCCGATTTATGCGTGTTCAACGATGCCGACGACGCCTTAGGAAAAGATTGTTCCAAAATAACAATAATCCGCAAGGACGAACAAATTTTTGAATTTGATAAACAAAGCAAAACAGTTTCTGCGGCAAAAATTTTAGAATTATTGTAGAAATAGTCAGAGAAACGACCGATGATCGCGCCAAAAAAACAGTTCGGGCAAAATTTCTTAATTTCGCAGCGCTACATAGACAAAATCGTAAATTCACTTGACGCAAAATCGGGCGATACGCTTGTTGAAATCGGACCGGGAAAAGGCGCATTATCTAAAAAACTTATAGACAAAAATTTTAATTTCGTTATGATTGAAGCCGACAGAGATATGGTGGAATTTATAGAAAACGAATTTGCAGACCGCCGAAATTTTACAATTTACAACGACGACGCGGCAAAATTTGATTATTCGAAAATAGTCGGCGATTTTTTTGTCGCAGGGAATTTGCCGTATAACGTCGGTAATTTAATCATAAAAAAACTGCTTTTTGAAAGTCCGCGGCTAAAATCCATCGTTTGTATGCTTCAAAGGGAAGTCGCCGATAGAATTTGCGCATCGCCTAAAGGAAAAGAAATAGGGTTTTTATCAATTATGTGCCGGTACTTTGCCGATGTCAAAAAAATCTGCACCGTACCGCCCGGAGCGTTTTTTCCCGCTCCGAAAGTACATTCCGCAGTTATTAAACTTGATATAAATACGCAAAAAACCGCAAGAATTTCCCGAGACGAATGGGACGGTTTTTTTGAATTTGTGAGTTTGGGATATTCGCAAAGACGAAAAAAATTACTAAGCGTTATTTCAAGCGAATTTCCGTCAAAAGAATTTGCGAAAAACGTTTTTGTAAAATTAAATTTCAGTGAAAATATCCGCGCCGAAGAATTAAGCGACGACGATTGGGTGAATTTGTATTTGAGCGGAAAATCGTGAAAGAAAAATTGTGTAATTCCCTTCTTTATGTGTTTTCAAATTTTGTTTGGCGAAATGTTTGCGCAGATATTATTTTCTTTTAACATGAAAAAAATATTGGTACATTTACATCTCTTTTATGAAGAACAATTTGACATATTTGCAGAAAAAATAAAATCCGCTTTAGAGCGGTATAATTATTCTTTATTCATTACCGTCAGCGATTGCAACGACGAAATAAAACAAAAATTCTTGTCTTTCAAGCCGGACGCTAAATTTATTATCGTTAAAAATATCGGTGCGGACATTTTCCCTTTTATTACGGTTCTCAATTCGGTTAATCTTGAAGACTATGATTATATAATCAAAGGTTCAATCCTAGTTAAACAAAAATTATTTTGTTGTAATACTAGGAGGGACAATGGAAAACAAATATATAATTCGTTCAAGAATTTCAGAGCATAAATTTAGGGAGATTCTAAAGATATTTTGTTTGGATATAGAAGCTA
>JAIRUI010000063.1 GCA_031254455.1 Chitinispirillales bacterium
GCGGGAATTACCGCAAGTGATATTCTTGATTCCTTAAGAAAGATAATCGGTTATGACGGTTTTGCGACTGATACGACAACAAATGAAACAGACAATGAGACAAATTCATTTACAAGCGGCGCGCCGAAGTTTGAGATTACCACAAGAGAAAGCGGGCAGTCTTCGCGTTCGCTAAGAGACGGCGGATTGACAGAAGACAGTATGATAGAAAATGGAGAGTATAATGTTGCTGTAAAGGTAAGCGATATTATAGCGCAAAACTACAAACCTGAAGACGGTAAGGTAACAATGAAGGTAAGCGATTTGTTTGTTACTTTCACGACTGAACCTCGCGAAGGACAGACGGCGATTGCCAAACCGCAGAAGTCCGACAGGAAGTACGGAATAATACTTGAGAAAGCAGTTGTTTCTCAATCTGCAAAGATTTCGGTAAAAACACCCGAACAGGTGCAAATTACCCTTATTATTTATGACAACATCGGCAATGTGGTGTTTGAATCCAAGAGCAGGAATAACAAAGAGATATTGTGGGATTTGACGAATAATGCGGACAGGAATGTGGCGAACGGTACGTATTTTATAATCGCTGAAGCCAAAGGTGCGAGCGGAAAAACATATAAGTATTCGACGATAATGGGTGTGAAACGATAATACGATGGCTGGATTGCTTCGCTTCGCTCGCAATGACGGAGAAAAAAGCGGGTGACGACAATTCGTCATTGCAAAAAGTGCAACGACTTTCCGCCTAAGGGCAAAAGTAGAGCAATCCATAAACAAATAACGGGTGACGGCGCCTTATTTGTCATATATAATTCCCATTTTTGAATAAAAGTGGAAATTATAGGAAATTTTACTTTCGCATAATTTATTTTTCGTTTATGGATACTATAGAAACGATTAGAAATCGAAGAAGCGTAAGAAAATTCACAGACGAAAATATTTCAAAAACCGATTTACTTACGCTTAAAGAAGCATTGTTGCGTTCTCCAAGTTCTCGTGGACGTAACCACTGGTCTTTTTATTTTGTACAAGACAAAGAATCGCTTAAAAAGTTATCGGAGAGTAAAGCGGACGGTTCGACGTTCATTAAAGACGCAAAATTAGCCGTAGTCGTATGCGGCGATGAAAATATTTGCGATGTTTGGATCGAGGACTGTTCAATAGCCTCAACTATTTTGCAGTTAACGGCGCATTCGCTTGGCTTAGGAAGTTGTTGGATACAAATCAGAAACCGTAATCATTCCGATAAAACCTCGTCGGAAGAATTTGTTAAAAATTTGCTTAACATAAAAGAAAACGTGCGTGTTCTTTCAATAATTGCAATCGGTTATCCGGCGCAAAAAACAATACCGCTTGATTATTCCAAGTTGGAATTCGATAAAATTAAAGATATTTGTTAAAACTATTGAACAATACCGATTTTTTTGCAGAAGTTCGATATGCTGCATGCGCTACATTTGGGAGAAACCGGCCGACAAATATTTTGTCCGTACGATACCATATACCCGTTTATTGCAATCCAATACTTCTGCGGCAGTTTTTTGCGCAAAGCCATTTCAGTTTCAAGAGGATTTTTCGTTTTTATAAAACCCAAACGATTGAAAATTCTATGAACATGCGTATCTACGCAAACAGCAGATTTTTTAAACGCCGTCGCAAGAATTAAATTTGCAACTTTTCGTCCGATTCCAGGAAGCGTTAGGAGCTCATCTATTGTCTGCGGTATTTTTCCATTAAATTTTTCATTTATAATATATGGAATTTGTGTTAAATATTTTGCTTTTTCTTTGTAAAATCCGACAGGAAAAATGGCTTTTACTATCTCGTCTATGCTTAATTTTTGCAAATCGTAAAAATTATCGGCAATTTCAAACAAACGTCCGGCCGCTTTTGCGGTGGTTTCGTCTTTTGTTCTGGTTGATAAGATTGAAGCGACAAGTATCTTGTACGGTGAATCTTTTTGAACCGCCATCAAATCAATTATTGGAAGTTTATTTTTCTCAAAATGTTCTTTAAGCAAAGAATTTACTGTTTCAAAATCAAATTCAGGCATTTTATCTCCCTGCTTTAGAAAAATACAATAAAAACGATACAAAGCGTAACAATTCTGCGATTTTTGTAAAGAAATATATTATATTATTAGATAGAATTATGTTTAAAGGGAGGTTTCATGAAAAGATTAGCAGTATATGTGTTTATAATTTGTGCAATGTGCATTTCGTTTGCGTCGGCAAAAAATATGTCGCTTAAAGTTTCAAATGCAAAAATTGACGAATATATCGCCCAAAATCCCGACCTGCCGGATTTTGACAAAAGTTGTCTTATGAGCGGCGAATTTAAAGTCGGGATACAGACAGGAACTTTGAAGTTAATGCTTGGCGAACCTAAAAAAATAACCAAAATCAAACAAGCATGGGCGGAACAAGAAGAATGGTTCTATAAAGAAAATGGAAAATTATATTTCACCATCGAAAACGGTGGTGTAGTCGGAATTGAAGAAAGAAAATAGTAATGCCGTTTTTGACCGAGCAAATTTATTTATTTGCAGGTATGGTTTTTTTGTACGGACTTCTATTCGGTTCATTTTTTAATGTACTTATTTGTCGGCTTCCCGCTGAAGAGTCGATTATTTTTCCGGCGTCGCATTGCCCAAATTGCAAACACAAACTTTCTTGGAACGAAAACATTCCGATTTTAAGCTTTTTGCTTTTGTGCGGAAAATGTAAGGAATGTAAAACAAAAATTTCAATCCAATATCCCGCCGTAGAATTAATTACGGGAATATATTCCGTTCTGCTTTTCGTTTTGTTTTTGCCGCAAATTCAATCGGCGCAGAATTGGTGGACTTGTATTGAAATATTTTTCAAATTTTTTACGTTTTTGCTGTTCGTTCCACTTACGATTATTGATTTAAAACACTATATAATACCAGACGAACTTACAATTTCAGGTCTTGTAGTATCATTTTTAATTTCGTTTTTGCCCGCAGGAATTACTCCGCTTGAATCAACGGTCGGCGCGTTAAGCGGAGGCGGCTTTTTATTTTTTGCCGGACTTATCGGAAAAATAATCATGAAAAAGGAAGCTATGGGCGGCGGAGATGTAAAATTTATGCTTTGGATAGGAGCGTTATTCGGGTTTAAAACCGCGTTTGCATCAATATTTATCGGTTCGATAATAGGAACAATAATCGGTGTTTTTTTGATTTTATTTGGAAAAACTAAAAATGACGGTCATCTTCCATTCTGTCCGTATCTGTGTGCCGGAACATTAATCTCAGTTATATTTAACGATAAGATTTTTAGTATCTTATCACTAAATTAAGGGGAATTATGGGACTTATAAGATATGTGACCCACCTTTTAAAATGTAAATTATATGCCGAGTATTTCCAAAACTGTTTTTAATATCGACAAATGACATATTATTTTATATTTAAACTGATATTAAATTAGACCTCTTGCGAAATCAATATTTTTTTAATTGATTATGGATTTTTCTTGTTTGTTTTTTAAATTATATTATTTTCCACTCTATGAAATACGAAAACATAAAAAATTACTCCGACG
>JAIRUI010000064.1 GCA_031254455.1 Chitinispirillales bacterium
GTGAAAATCAACAATCAATGGTATGATGCGAAAACGACTAAAACTACAAGAGAGTTGTTGAAAAAATTGAATATTATACCTTAACATGTTACGTAAAATTAGGAAAAGTTACGGGTTAAAGGTTTGACAATCAATACTGTCAAATAATATTCTGTACAATGGTCAAGCCCGGATTTTTCTTTACATATTGTAAAAATACTATTTTACATTTGGAGGAAAATATGAAAATTGCCGCGGACAAAAATATTTTATTCGTAAGAGAATCGTTTTCTACGTTGGGCGGAACGGTTTTGTTTGATATTAAAGACATTGTAAACGAAAATATTAAAGATTTTGACGTTCTGCTTATCCGTTCTACAACAAAGGTCGATAAAAAACTGCTTGAAAACACAAAAATTAAATTTGTAGGAAGCGCTGTCGCGGGAATTGATCATGTCGATATTGATTATTTGCAAAAAAAGCGAATAGGATTTTCTTCGGCATCGGGCTGCAATGCAAGAAGCGTGGCGGAATACGTTCTTACGGTGATTTATGTGTTTTGTATGCAAAAAAATATATCTCCGAAAAATTTTGTCGTAGGAATTATCGGGGTTGGGCATATAGGCGGACAGGTTTCAGAAATTCTTAAAAAACTCGGAATTAAAACCATTCTAAACGACCCAATCCTTGAAAAACAGAGTGTGAGCAATAAATTTTCATCGATTGAATATCTTGCGAAAAACAGCGATATTATTACCGTCCATACTCCGCTGACAAAATCGGGCGAGTACAAAACCGAAAATTTGCTTGATGAAAATTTTTTCACGAAAGTAAAAAAGAATATTTTCTTGATTCAGGCGAGCAGGGGAGCGGTTTGCAACGAAAACGCACTTATGAAATCAATGAGTAAAATCCAAAAACCGGTAATTGACGTATGGGCGGACGAACCGGACGTAAACGTTGATTTGGCAAGAAATTGTCTGTTTGCTACTCAACACATCGCAGGACATTCGTTTGACGGGAAAATAAACGGAACAAAAATAATTTATGACGCCTGCTGTGATTTTTTTTCAAGAAAGCAGAAATTCGATTTTGAAAAAGAAGTGTTTTCAAAAATTCCCAATCAATCTATTGAATATGCAGGAAGTGTCGGCAATGTTCTACTCAAATGCTGTCCGATAGATGCGGATTCGTTGGATTTTGAAAAACTTTTGGCGTTAAAAAACGCTGACGAGCGAAAAATTATTTTTAAGGAACTTAGAGAAAACTACCGAAAGCGTTTGGAATTCAGCCATTATACGGTGTCCGGCGTTCCTTTAAATGAATCCGAAAGCCTGAGAAATTTGGGATTTTATATAAAATAATTCGCCTGTGAACTGAGTTTGATGCCAGTTTATTTTTGTGTCCTGTGAAAAATATCGCCGTTGTGGTTTTGCAAAAATTATTTTCCCACAGAGAATATTTAAAGGAAGTAAAATGCTTGGAAGCAAACAAAAATTTCGTTTAGAACGCGGGTACGATTTGACAAAGCCAATACTTACATGGTGGGGAGGCGATGCTGCCACGTGTTCAGAAAACGATTCCATATTACGTGATTTTATCAAAAATGAAAAAACAGGGATGTTTTTGCCGCGAGAAAAAGAAGAAATTATAGAGTGCTTAAATAATTCGTTGCATTTTGCTTTTCCGTATCGTTTTGCAAAAGATCTAAAAAATTTTGAAGTGTTTTTTGATGACGACAGTAAAATGTTTTTCGTTTTACATAAAAACAAAAGATTATATTTCCCGAAAAATTGGACTAAAGATAAGGTAATAAAATACTACCACAGTTTATTAATCGAGCAGGACTTGCGCTCGCCGCATTGTTATACTTGTGACGGTTTTGAAGTTAAAAAGAGCGATATTATCGCCGATGTGGGCGCTGCAGAAGGAATTTGGGCTCTTGAAAATGTGGAAACCGCAAAATTTGTGTACATTTTTGAGCCGCAAAAAGATTACATTCACGCTCTTTACAAAACGTTTGATCCGTATAAAGAAAAAGTCCGCATAGTAAATAAATATGTCGGTTGTGGTTCAAAGTGGTGGAATGGTAAAGTAGAAATTGACGACTTCATTGCAAAGAACGGTGTGGAAATTTCTTTTATAAAGGCAGATATTGAAGGCGCGGAGACAATGATGCTTGACGGAATGCCAAAATTATTGAAAGACAAACAAGATTTACGTATGCTTTTGTGTGCGTATCATAGACAAAACGATGCCGATAATTTGAAAAAAACATTAGAAGCGTACGGCTTTTCCATAGAATTTTCGCAGGGGTGGATGCTACTTATGCACGACCGCTTCGGATTACAGGAACCTTATTTCAGAAAAGGCTTAATTAGAGCCAGAAAAATCAATTCGGTTCAATCCAAATAACAATAAAATTATTTCGGACGATCGTATGAATAAATTTTGTGTTATAATTCCCGTATTTAATAACGAAAAAACAATAAAGTCCGTTGTTTGCGAAAGTCAAAATTACATAGAAAAAGTTATTGTTATAGACGACGGCTCTACGGATAGAACTTCGCAAATCATAGACGAAATTCCTAATATCGTCGTACATAAATTTCCTCAGAACAGAGGAAAAGGCGCGGCTATCCAAAAAGGGTTTGAAATCGCACTGAAAAACGGATTCTCGCACGCAATAACTTTGGACGCAGACGGGCAGCACTTTCCGCAGTGGATAGAAATCGCGATAAACGAATGCGAAGAAAAACCTGAAAATCTGTTTGTCGCAGCAAGAACAGGCGAGATTATCGGAGAATTTGCTCCTAAAAAAAATATTTTTGCACGAAAATTCGGTAATTTATGGATAAAAATTTATACCGGTTTTTCATTGAGCGACACGCAAAGCGGATTTCGTGTCTATCCGATAAAAAAAATGAAAAATATTAAATTCAAAACTAATCGTTTTGAATTTGAACAGGAAGTTTTGGTTAAATCGGCTTGGGCGGGAATAAAGTTAACGGAGTTTTCAATTCCACAGTTTTATCAATCACAGAACGAGCGGATTTCGCATTACCGTGTTTTTCGTGACAGTATAAGGATTTCGTGGTTTTTTGTCAAAACGGCGTTTGCAAAAATTCATTTCGTTTTTAATAACGAACTTAAATCGAACATTTCACCTCGAAAAGCGGCTTTTTCATTTGCTATAGGCGTGTTTCTCGGCATATTTCCCATTTACGGTTTTCAAATGCCGGCCGCTTTGGCGATTTCGACAGCAGCGAAACTTAATAGACCGCTTTCGGCTCTCGGGACTATGATTTCCGTACCGCCGCTATTGCCGTTTATCTTAATAGCGTCAATTTGGCTTGGTTCGATAGTTTTTCCCGACAGCATTCAAAAAGTCGAAACGCTTACGGATCTGTTTTCGGAAAATAAATTGGAATTTTTACTCAAAGGGGGGAAATGTTTTATCGTTGGAAGCGTAATCCTTGCTTTTATTTTGGCTACTATATCTTATTTGATAGCGTTTCTAATTTGTTTGGCGACGCGAAAAAAGAAAGAACTCACGCACGACAATCGCCTATACAAATTCATATAACATTGAGTTGCAAATTGGGATTTGGCAGGGGAAGAAGGATTCGAACCCTCGACACCGGGAACCAGAATCCCGTGTTCTGACCAACTGAACTATTCCCCTGCGAAACTTCGCGGAAAATATTTAATTTCTGAGTGTTTTGTCAAGATAAACTCAAACATCCGCAAAAAAAGTCAAACGAATTAAGTTTTTTCTCACGTCCGCAATGAAATTGAATATAAGAAATTAGTTGTCCTGTGATAAGAATTTTTTCTTTTATTGGAATATTTTGCATTTTTTCATAAATTTCTAAACCGCCTTTGGAAAGAAGTGTTAAAATTTCTTTTTTCCAATTCGGTTTTGGGTGGCATTTTATACATAAAAATCCTCCGTTTTGTTTTGATAAGAAAGCGTCTGTCAGTATATTTGAACAGTTGATGCAGTTTTGCAAGTCAATTTCGTAGCCTAGAAACTTTGCAAATCTTATACAAAAAAGCCAAAATCCAAAAAATATCTCGCTGTCGGATTTTTTCAAGTATTTCATATACTTTTCAAGTAAATTATACAGTTCAAAAGTATCGCCGTTTTCTTGCGGAACGACTTGTAAAATCAGCTCGAAAGCGCAATCCCGCATAGCGATTTTGTTTATATCCGAACCGAAAGAATAATTTTCGACAATATCGTATTTAGATGTTTTGGGCAAAGTATTTTTTTCAAGGTAACGTTTAGAAATCTGCCACTCTACGACCGCTCCGATTCCGTAATTTCCGCCGTGTTTTTTTACTCCGTGAAGCAAAACCGAACAAATTCCATTGTCTTTTGTTATTGTTTTTAGGATTGCGGACGTTTCGCCGAAGTGTATGTATTGAAGCACAATTCCTTTGAGAACTTTTTCCATTTTTGTTTCCTGAAAAACAAGCGTTTTATGGCATGAAAAATAATAAATGTCATACAAAATTTGACCGCAAAGCAGTAATAATCGTATTTTCTTTTTAAAGGGGGCGTTTTTTATGAAAAGTATTATTTCCGATATGGACGGAGTGATTTATAGGGGTGCAAAGTTAATCGACGGAGCGAATGAATTTATTGACAGGATGATTGTAAACCGAGTAAAATTCTTATTTTTAACAAATAATTCCGAGCAAACGCCGCGAGACCTTAAACAAAAACTCGAAAAAAAAGGGGTTAAGGGAGTCGTTGAAAGCAATTTCATTACCAGCGCTATGGCGACCGCAATGTTTTTGAAACAGCAAAAAGAACACGCAACGGTTTATGTCGTCGGCGGCGGTGGGTTGATAAATGAATTATACAATGTCGGTTTTACGATTTCCGAGAGCAATCCCGATTATGTCGTTGTCGGAAAAACCACGACGAACTTTAACTTTGAGACACTGAAAATCGCCGTACGTTTAATTCAAAAAGGAGCAAAATTTATAGGGACAAATCCGGATATGACGGATCCGACAGAAAACGGAACGGAACCCGCCTGCGGAACGCTTTTGGCGGCTATTGAAGCGGCAAGCGGGAAAAAACCGTATATTATCGGAAAACCCAATTCGCTTATGATGATGATGGCGGCAAAAAAATTAGGCGTTCACCCCGAAGAAACCGTCATGATAGGCGACAGAATGGATACCGATATTGTCGGCGGGATGGAAGCGGGAATGAAAACATGTTTAGTTCTTTCCGGCGTAAGTTCGGCAGAAGACATAGATAATTTCCCTTATCATCCGGATAGCATATTTAACAGTGTGGCGGATATCGACCCATTAGAGTTTTAGAGAACCAAGAATTATCTTTTACTTGCATAGCAAACTTTTTTACAAAAAATAAAAAAAGTATTGTTTTTTTGTATATATTACAGTATCCTGTGTAATAAGACTTCTCAAAAGGAAGGTATTATGGTACGTAATATTCAAAAAACATTAGAAACCTGGTGTCAAAAATACAATAGTAATTTTGGATTCAGTTCAAGCAGTTGGAACGGCGCTACGGTTCGTGAAACCAGCAGTTATACCGATAGACCGCATATCGCTATCGGAATGACAAGCAAAAATCTAAACGAGGTGGATTGGATGAGAGAAAAAGAGCTGATAAGTATGTTTTTCCCTAGGTTTTTTGAAATAGATTTTTCTATGCAGAAAGCGCTTATATTCATTGACGACAGATCGGACGAGTCATAAGTCAAATCGGATTTTTTCATCAGTTTTTTATTTTACTCTTGCGTTTATTATAAATATTTTATTATATTAACGCCGTTGCAGCATTGATTGGGGCGTAGCTCAGTCGGCAGAGCAGCTGGCTGTTAACCAGCTTGTCGGGGGTTCAAGTCCCTCCACCCCAGCCATACTTGCGGATGAAATTTATTTTTCATCCGCTTTTTTAATTATTCTTCGTCTTTGACGATTTCGTAGGGCCAGCCTTTTATGCCGCCTTCTACGTCGTACACATTAGTATATCCCATTTCGATAAGTATTTCACAAGACGGCTTGCTTCTACTTCCGCCCAAACAATGTACCAAAATAACGGCGTCTTTGTTCGGCAGCATTTCAGCGGCTTTATCCTTGACGTCGTCTTTGGGAATCAAAATTGTGCCGGGAATCCGCCATTCTTGGTATTCTTCTTCATCGCGTGCATCGACAAAAATTATGCCGGCGTCGTTATCAAGCATTTCTTTTGCTTCTTGCGGTGAAATTTTACGGTACTCCGCCTTTTTTGTTTCCAAGATTTCATCAGTGTCTTCTTTTTCAATCGTTTGCGTATCGGGTAAATTACCGCCCGCTAATTCTTTTTGGTTACATCCGACAATAAAAACGGTCATAATAAACGCCATAACCATAAATCCGAATGTTCTAATCATAAATCCTCCTAAAATTTTGTTTTTTATATTTTTAACATAACAAAGCAGACCAAATTATTTGTTTTTGATAACACGTCTTTTTGGACATGTTAAATTTTTTTCTTTTAGTCGTCTTTGTTTATAATATACGATATTGGCGATGAGTATTTCAATAAAACTAGCGACGATGGTAAATAAAACGGAAGCGGACTTGTGATTATGTTTCGTCAAATTATCATCACCCGTTATTTGTTTATGGATTGCTTCGTCGTTTCACTTCTTGCAATAGACGCGCGGTGTATTTGTTTGTCATTGCGAGCGAAGCGAAGCAATCCAGCCATCGTATTATCGTTTCACACCCATTATCGTCGAATACTTATAAGTCTTTCCGCTTGCACCTTTGGCTTCAGCGATTATCAGATAAGTGCCGTTCGCTACGTTTCTTCCTGCGTTATTCGTCAAATCCCACTCAATCTCCTTGTTGTTTTTACTTTTTGATTCAAACACCACATTACCTATGTTGTCATAAACAATAAGGGTAACTTGCGTCTGTTCGGGAGTTTTTACCGAAATCTTTGCAGACTGAGAAACAACAGCCTTCTCAAGTATTATTCCGTACTTCCTGTCTGATTTCTGCGGTTTGGCGATCG
>JAIRUI010000065.1 GCA_031254455.1 Chitinispirillales bacterium
GGAATAAATTCCATTGAAAGTTTGAAAGGGAATCGACTTATGCTTCGAGGCATTGGGTTGAACGAAAAAGAACTTTCGATTTTGGGCATTAAACACGCCGGAGAATAATAATATGAAAAGAGTTTATGTAAATGAAAAATGGTGTTTAGGTTGTCATTTGTGCGAATATTACTGCGCTTTTTCCGGAACAAACGAAAAAGATATGGCAAGAGCGCTCAAAGACAGCAAAATAAATCCGCGGATAAAAATTGAAAAAAAAGACGAGGTAAGTTTTGCCGTTTCCTGTCGTCACTGCCGCGAGCCGCTGTGCGTTAAGGGTTGCATAACGGGTGCGTTAAGCGTCACAAACGGCGTTATCACGATAGACGGCGACAGGTGTGTCAGTTGTTATACTTGTATTTTGAGTTGTCCTTACGGCGCAATTTCTCCTTCGGACGACGGTGCGGTGCAAAAATGCGAATTATGCGTTAAAACTTCCGTTAGAAATACGTCCGTAGGATTCCAGCCTGCTTGTGTGAGAGGCTGTCCAAACGCAGCTATCGTTTTTGAGGAAAGAGGTCAAGAATGAAATATCTTATCATAGGTAATTCCGCGGCGGCGATCGGAGGAGTTGAAGGGATTCGACAAATAGACAAACAAGGCGAAATCACGATTATCGCCGACGAACCTCATCACACATATTCCCGCCCATTGATTTCATATCTTTTGTTCGGCAAGGTCTCGCAGGAAAAAATGAAATATCGCGGCGACGATTTTTATACGAAAAACAACGTTTATCTGATTAATGCGAAAGTTATTGAAATCGATGCGAAAAGCAAGCAGGCGATTTTATCGAACGGCGAAAAAATATCTTACGACAAACTCCTTGCGGCAACCGGTTCCTCGGCGTTTATTCCGCAGTTTGAAGGGCTTGATTCCGTAAAGGAAAAATTTACGTTTATGAGTTTGGACGATGCGAAAAATTTAGAAAAATCGCTTGACAAAAATAAAAAAGTATTGATTATCGGCGCAGGACTTATCGGCTTAAAATGTGCGGAAGGAATTTTAAATAAGGCGGCGCATATTTGCGTAATCGACCTTGCGTCAAGAATTCTGTCGAGCATTCTTGACGACGACGGCGCAAAATTAGTGCAAAATCATTTGGAAAGCAAAGGGATAGAGTTCAAACTCTGCGACGGCGTGAAAAGATTTGACGGCAACCGTGCAATTTTGAACGGCGGCGATAAAATTGATTTCGACATTCTTGTTTTAGCGGTGGGAGTTCGCCCAAATACCGCTTTACTTAAAGACATAGTAAACATTGAGCGCGGCATCGTAATAAATGAAAAATCTCAGACGAGCGCATGCGATATTTATGCCGCTGGGGACTGTACGCAAACGCTTGACGTATCATGCGGTCAAAATAAAATTATGGCGCTTTTGCCAAACGCTTATATGCAGGGTGAATGCGCAGGAATAAATATGGCTGGCGGCGAAAAAATATTTGATAAGGCGATTGCGATGAACGCTATAGGATTTTTCGGTTTGCATGTTATAACAGCCGGTAATTACGGGGGAGAAAAATATTGCGCAAACGAAAACGGAAGTTACAAACGCTTATTTTACGCCGGCAATAAACTGAACGGCTATATTCTTATAGGAAATGTGGAAAAAGCGGGAATTTATACGAGTTTGATTCGCGAACGTACAGCCCTTGACAGTATTGATTTCGCGCTTGTATGCGAAAAACCCGGGCTTATGGCGTTTACTAAAGAAGAAAGAAATATCAAGTTGGGAGGCAAAGCAAAATGAATATATCAGCTAAGAACATTGATTTTAAGGAACTGAACGAACAGATAAGGGCTGCTTCGGACGATGTTTGCATAGACGGGTGTTATGGACAACGTTTTATCGGCTGTGCGCTTGAGAAAAAAACACTCACCGTAAACGGAACCCCGGGTAACGCTTTGGGTGCGTATCTTGACGGCGGGATTATCAAAGTAAACGGCAATGCGCAGGACGCCGTAGGCGACACCATGAACGACGGGAAAATTATTATTCACGGCAGTGCGGGCGACGCTTTGGGTTATGCTATGCGCGGCGGTGCAATTTTTGTAAAAGGAGATTCCGGTTACAGAACGGGTATTCATATGAAAGAGTATAAGACTAAAACTCCCGTAATCGTTATCGGCGGAAAAGCTGGCAGTTTCTTGGGAGAATATCTTGCCGGCGGACTTATCGTAGCGCTTGGCATAGGAGCGAACGCAGTTCCTGTCGGCAATTTTACGGGAACTGGAATGCACGGCGGAAAAATTTTCATAAGAACAGATAAGGAACTTTCCGGATTACCCGCACAGGTTATCGCAGAAATTGCGTCACAGAAAGATTTGCAGGAAATTAAACCGTATATTGCCGAGTTCGCTCAAAATTTCGGGGTGGACGAAGAAGCGCTTTTGAAAGACAGATTTTATGTATTGAAACCTAACGCGAAAAATCCGTACAAACAACTTTATACCGCAAATTAAAAACAGAATAACGGGTTCGACATTATTCTTGTATGGTTATTTCATCCGAACATACAAATTTTCTCTTTCGCATAACTGTTTTTCAGCATCCGAAAGTTCGTCGTATATAACGGAAATCAGGGATAAAAACATGTTTAATTCGCTATCGTTATCAAAACCTACGCGCATATCTTTCTCAGGGCATTCGTCAACTTTTTTCGTTTCCGTATTTCTTTGAAGATATACGTAACTATTTTCACCGGCTGTCGGATTCGCCCATTGCCACATCTTCACATCACCCGGATCGTATGAACATAAAAAAACTCCATTTGCGTCCTCATATATAAATGTGGTAAACTCAATTTGAAAATCTACGCTTGAAAGTTCCTTTTTTGTACATGAAATTGTAAATATCGATATACAAATCGTAAATAAAATCAATATTTTTTTATTCACCATATTTTCTCCTCTATTAAATTCCTCACAATATGTAAAATAATATTCGCCAAATCCCACTCGACTTCGAAACTACGCTCGGTTCTTTCAAACACAAAATTGCCGATACTATCGTAAATGACCGCTTTAATCTCTAATAAGCTTTCAAGTCTTTATCAAGAATTTCAACGTTTTCACCGCTGGGACGCAATATTCCAACGCCTTGTTTTAACGCCTCTTCTTCAGCGTCGCCTTCAAACGACATTCCAGCTATTCCCAAATAAAACTTATGTTCGGCGTATTGCGGAAATAATTGTCTGAAAACATTTACCTGTTTACCTGTCAACGTTTCAATGTCTTTGTTTCGCACTTTATATTTTATCTCAATAAGAGCGACCGTGTCACCGTTATACATTACTACGTCGTATTCGCCTCTTAATTTCTCGCCGTCAGGCAATTTCCTAGCTCTTTTCATTCCTTTCTCTATTTCGTCAAAATCCTTGCCGCCGAAACGCATTGAGTTAAAAAGTGAATTGTAAAAATAAGTTTCGCTGAATTTTCCGTTGCTTTCGCTTGTGCCGTTTACAATTTCGTTGATTTTGTCAATACGTTCTCCAACTTCATCTAAAAATTTCCCTAATTTTGCAAATCTTTTGTCTAGTTCTTCATCGCGTTTCTTTTGTTGTTCTCTTGATTCTGCAAATCTTTTGTCATTTTCTTTAATCTGGCTACTTGCCTCTGCCTGTCGTTTAATCAGGTCTTGTAAGAGCATTTCTGTTTCTTTTTCCATTTACAGTCTCCAAGTTAATAAATTATCGCCTCAAAATAATATTCGCCTCAAAACAAAAGGCACGAGAAAGAAAGCGAAATGGTTTACAGAAATATGAGATAAATTCTCTTGATTAATCATTGGATCAAGAAATTATCACAATCTTATTTCTCGGATGTTTCTTTGCCAAAATCTCTTTTTGATTGGCAGTCGAAACATGAGTATATATTTGAGTTGTCGTAATTGAACTATGTCCGAGTAATTTTTGTATGTATCGTATATCCACGTCTTCTTCAAGCAGCAGTGTAGCGAAAAAATGGCGAAACATGTGAGGCGTTACATTATTATTGTAATTAGCCATTTTAGCATATTTCTTTACAGACGCTTTCTTTTATGAAAAAATTTCCCATAACACGAAAAAAATTCCGTACTTTATAAAAAAATGGAAATTCTTTTACGAAAAAACAACGAAACTGCTAAATTGGCACAAAATTTGAATAAATTTCACAAAAAGGAGTTTGTTATGTTGCATGAACTTATTATGGGCGGAAATAAAAACGCGGCGCTTGCCAAATCGTTAGACGCAAGAGCGGCGCGGCAAAAGGTTATCGTCAATAATATTGCGAACGTAGAAACGCCGGGTTATCACAGAAAAGAAGTAAAATTTGAAGAAAGTTTGGCTGAAGCGCTTGACAGATCGCGTTTACAGGGAGCAAGGACAAACGGCAAACACTTTGAATTGGGACGGCCAAAAGTAGGCGACGTACAGTTTGAGGTGATAGAACCCGTTGACCACACGATGTCAAGCGGCGTAAATAACGTGGACATTGATTTTGAAATGGCGCAGCTTGCGGAAAATCAAATCGGTTTCAGTTATGCGATGAAATTGCTAAAAAGCAGCCATGACAAACTAAACTCGGCAATTCAAGGGCAGTCGTTAAAATAACAAAGGGGTAAGATATGTCGGATATTAACGGACTTTTTTCGGCAATGAGAATAAGCGCTTCCGGAATGCGGGCGCAAAGAATTAAGCATGGGGTGATTACTTCAAATTTGGCGAACGCCGAAACTACAAGAACTCCCGAAGGCGGACCGTACAAAAGAGAATTTGTGGTTTTTGAAGCGGACGGACGCGATTCGATGATAGGAATGCGCGAAGAAAAAGGTCTTTCGACGACCGCCACTCATCAAAATCACGCTGTAATTCCGGCAAGAAGATACTCTCTTTACGATTTGGAAGCCGGACAAGGGGTTCGAGTTGCTGAAATTCGTAAAGACTCAAAAGAGGCGAGAATGCAATACGATCCGTCTCATCCAGACGCAAACGAAGAAGGATATGTTGCGCTTCCAAACATAAACATTATCGAAGAAATGACCGATATGATAAATGCGTCGCGCGCTTATGAGGCGAATGTAACGGCGTTTAACGCGACAAAGCAAATGATGATGTCGGTATTTCAATAACTAAAACGAGTGAGGAAAAATGGAAATAACAAATTCAAAAACATACACTGACCTGCAAGCCGTAATGGCTGCCGCGCGGCAAAAAAACACCGCATTATCGCGTTCGACGGAAAGCGTAAATAAAGTCAAAACAAATTCGACAAATAATTTGACAAAAATATCGGGATTTACGCAAAACGTTACGGATATATCGCAAAATTCCGGCAAATTGGTAGATAGATTGTATGGAAATTCAAATAAAAAACAAGAACAGACGCCAAATCGTCTCGGTTCTCGTTTTGACACTTACGCATAAATTATTTTATTAGAGGAGTTTGCTATGGGAAACATTGATGCTATTCGCGGAATAGGTTCCGCCGGAACGACAAATTCCGTACGCGGCATTCAAAAGCCCAGCGAAACCGCAGGTCCGAATTTCAAGGAAACTTTGGCGGGTTTTCTAAAAGATGTAAACTCTATGCAGAATCAGGCGGATGTTTCAATCCAAAAGATGGCTGCCGGAGAAATTACAGACGTTCATCAAGTTATGAATGCTGCGGAAGAAGCAAAAACCGCATTCAACATGATGATGGAAATGCGGAACAAAGTTATGACGGCTTATGAAGAAGTGATGAGAATGCGGCTGTAGTTCTCGTTAATTTTCTATAGGAGGTGTATGGGAGATTTTTTTAAGCAGCTTTTGACCCAAACTTCCGATGTTTGGAGAAAATTATCTGTTCAACAGCAAATTATAATAGCGGCGCTCACCATACTTATGTTTGTGGGTCTGTTGTGGCTTGCGATATGGAACGGAGCAAGCGGCGGCAGTAGCGGAAGCGCCGGAAACGGATACAAAAAATTATTCTCTAATCTCCCCATAGAAGAATTGGCTAATGTCACCGACGCTTTAAGCCAAGCCGGATTCAAATACAAAATATCTAACAACGGAACTTCCGTCGATGTCGAAGAAAAATCATATTATGAAGCGAAAATGGCGCTCGCACGCGAAGGGCTTCCGGCAAACAGAGGCGTCGGATGGGAACTATTCGACTCAAAAAATTTCGGAGATACCGATTTTGAATTGAAATTAAAAGCCAGAAGAGCTCTTGAAGGCGAATTGACGCGGACAATAAAGTCAATCGGCGAAGTCGAAGATGCGAGAGTTCATTTGACTTTACCGGAAGAATCTCTTTTCCTTGAAGAAAAAAAACCGGCAAAAGCGGCTATCGCCGTCAAAATCCGCGCGAACAGAACACTCAACAGAGAACAGATTAATGGTATCGCATATTTAGCGGCAAGCAGCGTCGATGGCTTGGCAATCAACAGTATTTCAATAGTAGATTTTCAAGGACGGGTGCTTTCAAGACCGGCAGACGAAAACGACGCCGCTTTAATCGGAAGCAGAAATATGGAAATGCGTCAGGATGTCGAAAAAAATCTGGAAAAAAAAGTTATTTCGCTGTTCGAACAAGTTTTAGGCAGCGGAAAAGTCAGCGTAAAAATCACTGCGGACTTAGATTTTAACCGAGTTGAAAGTACGCTTGAAAAGTACAATCCTGAAAGCAGAGTCGCCCGTTCCGAAGAAAGAAACGAAACCAGCGTCACCAATGCGCCTGACGGAGACAGAACTAACGAACGTTCTTTAGCGAATTACGAAATAGACAAAACCGTTGAACACATTATTCACGAAATCGGGACGATTAAACGGTTGACAGCGGCTGTTATGGTGGACGGAAGGTATTCAAGAGGCGAAAAAGGAGCGAGAATTTACAGCCCCAGAACGCCTGAAGAGATCACAAGTTTTGAAACAATGGTAAAAAACGCAGTCGGATACGATTTGACGCGAGGCGATCAGGTATCTGTTATAAATGTACAGTTTGACGACGAATCACGAATGTTTTTCGAACATGAAACAGAATTGAGTAAAAAAGACGAATTTTGGAGGCGAATCATAAATTATGTAGCATTAGTTTTGATTGCGATTATTGCATTTATTATTTTGAGAAGCGTGGCAAAAACACTCGGTGAAGCAATGAATCCGCCTATACCGGAAGTCGAAATTCCGAATATAAACAGCGAAGAAGAAGTTGTGGAAGTTCCGTTAAATGTCTCAAGATCTAACGAACTGCTTGAGAAAGTAGAAATAATGACGGAAAACGATCCACAGAGCGTTGTTAGAATTATAACGGACTGGCTGAATGAGCCGATAACAAAGAAAGATTAGTAACGGAGGATAACTTTGGGTTACGAAAACCATTACGAAGGCGGAGGAATAGCGTCTCTTGCAAAAAACGTCCCCGGTCCGCGAAAAGCCGCTATAGTCATGGTTGCACTCGGAAGTAACGCATCGGCGCAAGTCATAAAACACCTTAGCGAAAAAGATGTTGAATTGCTTACGACGGAAATAGCTCGCCTTGACGATGTTACAATTGAAACGCGTGAAGCGGTTCTTCAAGAATTTACCACGTTATCTATGGCATACCAATATATTTCACAGGGAGGTGTTGATTATGCCCGTGAAATCTTAGAAGATGCTTTAGGCGCTAGAAAAGCCAAAGAAATAATGGAAAGGGTTCAGCAGAGAATACGGACTACCGGATTCGATTTACTTGAAAGAGTAGATCCCTCTCAATTGGTGAATTTTATGCGTAAAGAGCATCCGCAAACAATTTCACTCCTTTTGGCGCACATGGAACCGGCGGCGGCGGCGCCGATATTATCTCAGCTCCCGCAGGACGTACAGGTTGATGTCGCAAGCAGAATCGCAACAATGGAAAATGTTTCCCCCGATACTTTAGATTTGGTAGAAGAAGTTTTGATAGATCAGATTAAATCGCTATTCGGCGGCGATATATCAGAAATCGGAGGAATTAAGGCGGTTGCCGAAATTCTTAATAACATAGATCGTTCGGCTGAAAAGAATATTTTAGAATCGCTTGAAAGAGAAAGTCCGGATTTAGCGACAGAAATCAAGAATCTTATGTTTGTATTTGAAGATATTATGCTTCTTGACGATTCTTCAATGCGCGTTGTTCTTAAATCGGTCGATAGCAAAGACCTATCAATAGCGCTAAAAGGAGCGTCGCAGGATTTGCAAGAAAAATTTATGAACAACATGTCTATGCGTGCGGCGGAAATGCTTCGTGAAGAAATTTCATATTTAGGACCTTTACGTTTGAAAGACGTTGAAGTCGTTCAACAGAAAATAGTGGATGTAGTTCGCCAACTTGAAGAAAAAGGCGAAATTATCGTCAGAGGACGCGGCGGAAGCGACGATATTATTGTTTAACGAGGAAAAACTATGGACAATAACGAAGAAAAGCAAACACACGAACTTATAAATGAATTACTAAAACGAAAAGATCCGGCGTTAGTAGGGATAAGAAAAATATTACGCGCCAAATCCGATTCCATTTCATCTACACGTTCGTTCAACATGCACGCTCCGGAAGTTTTTAATATTGAAACCGAAGAAAAATCACGCGAAAACGAAACGATTTTTACCGATAAAGAAATAGTTGTTTTAGAAGCGGAAAAAAAGATTTTAGAATTAGAAGATATTATAAGGCAAAAAGATGAAGAAATAAAAGAAGCGACGGAAAAATCGTATGAAGCCGGAAAATCCGACGGTATCGCCGAAAGTCAAGAAAAAACAAAAACCATCATAAACGAAATTGAAAATAAAATAAAAACAGAATCGCAAGCGCGGCTCACAACGCAAATAAATCAGGAACTTGAAGATAGATTAAAGCACTTCAAATCGCTTGAAGAAGATATTTATCAATTGATAGTTTTATGCATAAAAAAGATTCTTGCGACAGAAATAATATCAAAACCGTATTTAATTATAAACATAATAAAGAAATCTCTTTCATATCTTTCTCAAAGAGACGAAATTACTATTCGTGTTTCAAAAGACGATTACGAATATGTTAAAGAAAGCATATCTTCGTTTAACCGACATAACGACGGAATATACACAATCGACGTTATTCCAGACGAACATATAAAAACCGGCGGTTGTTTGATTGAGACTAATTCCACAATTGTTGACGCTCAGGTTGAAAAAAGAACCGAAAACGTGTTAGAGTTGGTCGAGAAAATATATAACGAGACAAAAAACAGCGATACTTCAAATAAACTTCCTGACGAAAGCGAAACGAATGAAGAATCAGACAATCAGGAAGTTTCATAACAAATCATTAAACGTCACTTACCCGCCCAAAAGTGAAAGCGCCGCCATTCTCGCCGCCACTCCGTTTGTAACCTGATCTAAAATTACGTTACGACTGCAGTCGGCGACTTCGGACGCGATTTCTACGCTTCGATTTATAGGTCCCGGATGCATAATTATCGCCGATTCTTTCATTTCGGATAATTTTTCAACGTCAAGCCCGTATAATTTGCGATATTCGCGAACCGATGGAAACAGCCCGCTGTCCTGCCGTTCCAATTGCAGACGCAAAAGCATCACTGCGTCGGCGTCTCTTATCGCCTCATAAATGTTTGTCGTTGTCTTAACTCCAAGTAATTCCGGATGCTGCGGAAGAAATGTCGCCGGTCCGCACAAAGTCACGTCCATACCCAAAGTTTTCATTCCCCATACGTTGCTTCTTGCGACGCGGCTGTGAAGAATATCGCCGATTATCGCAACTTTTACGCCTTCAAGCCTTCCGAGTTTCCGGCGAATCGTCATTATATCCAAAAGCGCCTGCGTGGGATGCTCGTTAAACCCGTCGCCGGCGTTTATTACCACCGCGTTGGAAAATTCGGTTATAAAACCCGGAACTCCGCTTGCCGAATGCCTGACGACAATCATATCTATTTTCATCGCTTCTATATTCTGAACAGTATCTTTGAGCGATTCGCCTTTGCTGACCGAACTTTGCGAAACCGAAAAGTTAAGCGGATTTGCGCCGAGCCGCTTTTGAGCCAATTCAAACGAAATTCGTGTGCGCGTAGAATTTTCATAAAACAAATTTACGACGGTTTTACCTTTGAGTAACCCGGAAACGGTATTTTCGCCGTTCAGGGTGTCACAAAATTTGTCGGCAGTGTCCAAAATAGTTACAATATCGTCTTTACAAACGTCTTTGAGACCGAGCAGATGTTTAATTTTCAGCATTTTTCCCTGCAAAATTTATCCGACCAACGTACGAATAGCCTTGTCAAAATCAGCCGCCTTTTTCTTTGCGGCTTCTTCGCCGTCGCTGTAAACGGAAGCGTAAAATTTAATTTTCGGTTCGGTTCCCGAAGGTCTTGCGGTAATGACCGTTTCGTCCTCTAAAATAAACTGCAAAACATTTGATTTCGGAAGTAAAATCTTTGCTTTTTCTTTTCCGTCCGACGATAAAACTTGTGACGTTTTGTAGTCTTTAACTTCTACTACTTTGACAGCGTTTATCGTTGCAGGAATCTTTTCACGCAATCTTTTCATAATAGAATCCATTTTCGCAATTCCCGCCTGCCCTTCAAAGTCAAGGTTAATAAGCGTTTCCTGATAAAAACCGAACTGTTTCCATAAATTGCGCAACTGCTGTAAAATAGAACGTCCCTGACTCCTGTGGAAAAGCGTCATTTCCGCAGTCATAACCGCCGCGCTTACCGCATCTTTGTCACGAACGCTCGTTCCGATTAAATAACCGTAACTCTCTTCACCGCCGAATAAGTATTCGTAGCCTTCGGTTCCCGTTTCAAATTCGCGGATTTTTTCTCCGATATATTTGAATCCCGTGAGAACGTCGAATGTCGCTGCGCCGTAAAAGTCGGCGATTTTCTTTTGCAGATTCGTAGTCACTATTGTTTTGATAAACGCAGGTTTTGCAGGCAGCGCGCCGAGATTTTTCTTCGATGAAAAGATGTAATCCGAAAGCAGTGCGCCCAACTGATTCCCCGTGACAAGCACAAACTCGCCGTTTTCGTCGGGAACCGCTATACCCAATCTGTCGGCGTCTGGGTCTGTCGCCAAAATCAAATCGGCGCCGACTTTCTTGCCCAAATCAAGCGACAGTTGCAACGCTTCCTTTTCTTCGGGATTTGGTTTTTTAACCGTAGAAAAATTACCGTCCGGTTCTTTTTGCTCTTCTACCCAGATTACATCGATTCCCATTTCGCTCAACGCGCGCGAAACAGGCATTTTCCCAGACCCGTGAAGCGGAGTGTAAACCACTTTCACAGATTTTCCTTTTTCTTTTATAAGGTCGGGACGAATGGACAGATTCTTCACCATATCAATATATTTTCTGTCGATTTCTTCGTCTATATAAACTATGTTTTCGTCTTTGTCTGCAATTTTTATTGTTTCTACTTTGTTTGCAAGTTCCACTATTGCATCGTCATGAGGAGGGGTAACCTGACATCCGTCGCTCCAGTAAACCTTGTAACCGTTGTATTTGGCAGGATTATGGCTTGCCGTTACTACGATTCCCGTTGTCGCTTTAAGCTGGCGAACGGCAAACGAAAGTTCGGGAGTCGGACGAAGCGATGAAAACAGATACGTTTTAATTCCGTTTCCCGCCAAAACCCGCGCCGCATCCGCTGCGAATAAATCCGAATAGTTTCTGCTGTCGTATGCTATTACCGCCGAAGGATCTTCGATTTTTTGCCGCGTTATGTAATTTGCCAATCCCTGTGTGGCTTTTTGTATCGTGTAAGAGTTGAGTCTGTTGTATCCGCCGCCGATTATTCCGCGAAGTCCGCCCGTGCCGAACTCCAAATCCTTGTAAAATCTTTCGGACAATTCATCGAAATTTTTGTCCGCAATTAACTTCTCCACTTCTTTGCGAAACGTTTCGTTTCGCTCTTGCGTAACGTATTTCTGCGCTTTTACCAAAATCTCTTCATTTGTCATAGAAATTCCTTAATTTTAATTTCACTTTCGATGTGTACAATATACTATTTGCCGGAAAATGTTTGTTAAGGCGAAAATATTTGAGATTATTTTGCAGAATCGGCAAATTTTTAGTTTCCTGTTACAATTTTTTACGATTTTCCCAAAATTACAGCCGCGTTAAGTCCGCCAAAACCCGCCGACAAGCACAAAATATGATTTCCGTTTATATTTTGGCATTCGCCCGAAATCGTAATTTTTTCTTCACCCTCAAATTCTTCAAAATTCAACGTAGGCGCAATCTTGCCGTTTTTCAGAAATTCGGCGCAAATTATAGTTTCAATCAGTGAACCCGCACCGGATAAATGCCCTATCGCCCCTTTCAAAGAAACAATAGGCGGAATATTATCTCCAAAAATCAATTTCAGCGCTTTCGCCTCCATCGCATCGTTGTAGGGTGTGGCGGTTCCATGGCATTTTATCGCACAAATTCTTTTCGGACTCAAATTTGCAGATTTCAACGCCCGCTCAATCGCCAAAGCCAAGCCGTCCCCCGTCCTTGACGGTCCCGTTCTGTGATTCGCATCGTTACTTGCACCGCTCCCCCAAACGCAGATTTCACCGGATTTAGGCATTCCCGGTTTCAAAACGCAAATACCGCTTCCTTCGCCCAGGCTCATTCCGTTCCTATTTTTGTCGAAAGGTCTTGCAGCGGTAGGCGACAACGCTTGAAGAGCGTTAAATCCCTTTATCACAAACTCGCTAATCTGTTCAAAACCGAAAATCACCGCCTGTTCAAATTCACCCGCCTGCAAAAAAAGCCGCGCAGTGTCAATCGCCGCCGCACCCGCCGCACAGGCGTTTGCCGAAACCATAATATTACATTTTTCAAGCCCCAAATCCTGTGCGACTTGCTTTGCCTGCTCCTGCAAAATTGGAGAATAACCGCAATAATTTTTATTAATGATTCGGTTTATATCTCCTTTTGCGACCGAATAGATGAAAAGCGTTTCACAAGAATTATAATTATTGAAATCATTGTAATTTTCGACAATTTTTTTTGGCTCGTGCGGATAATTTTCTTTAACGTAAGCAAGTGAGACCGGCAAACCGGAATAGTTTTTAGATTCTATCGCAGATTTTTTGAGATACAAATTATTTATCGTCTCTTGCATGTTTCCAAAAGGAGTAATTATTTGGCTTTCAAGGATAATTATCTTTTTCATAATTTAGAAAATAATAAATTCGAATAAAAGAAAACAGTCGAATTGGGAGAATCCGACTGTTTTCTTTTAGTAAAATACTAACAAATCGTCAGTTATTTCCAGAATTATTATCATCGTCAAACGGAATAAGCGTTTGTGAAGCCGACGACGTATGTTTAGCCGTTAAATTCTTAGCGGACGATATTCTCTTCATATTATGCGTTTTCCTCTCGGCTGCCATTGCGCTATGTCGTCTCAATCCTTCGGCTTTCGCCGCTTCGCCGCTCACCACGCCGACCAAGTCGCCCATCAAACCGTTCATTACAAGCGATTGAGAATTCAATTCCTGAGAACTTGCGGCCAACTCTTCAGAACCGGCGGCGTTCGACTGCGTTATCTGATCCATATCGCTTATCGCCGAATTTACCTGTGAAACGCCTCGC
>JAIRUI010000066.1 GCA_031254455.1 Chitinispirillales bacterium
GTTGGGAGTAAGACGGTAACGCAGTCTCTGGATTGCTTCGCTCGCAAAGACGGCAAAACAATTGGTGACGGGAATTCGTCATTGCGAGGAGTGAAACGACGAAGCAATCTATAGACGGATGTTATAGGAAAGAAAAATTATCAAACAAGCAAATATTCCTCTGCGAAATTTTTCAATTGATTTTTCTGTATTTTCCATTATCAATCCGTTCTATCTGCAAAAAATCCAAATAAGTTTTTTCATCAAATATTTTATTTGTTTCAAAATATTTCGCACTTATCGGAATTGTTTCCAAATCGCCGCGAAGTATTTTGTGCGTATCAAAAACGCTCTTAAAAAGCCAATTTGCAAAATTCGAGTTAAAATAATCGCTCACCTGTTTTGCAGTCAATAAAAATTTTTCGTTTAATATCAAAAAATTAGCGGAATTTAACAAAAAACGCTGTTTGTTATCGACAAAAAAGCATAATTTCGACGATATAAACTTATAAATCAATTTTTCTTTTGCATTATACGACTCAAGCGGCGCTACTTGTCGATAAAATTCAAACTTATCAGGAATAAAATTTGTCGGATCTTTTAGTCCGTTTCCTGTTATATCCCGCCCGCGCCAAACGGGAATATAATTTTCTTTTTTCTCTTTTACGACAAATTTTTCATTGTTCCCCGTCACAATCCCAAGTCCCCATTTTGCATTGTTTTTTAACGTTATATATTCTTCTGAGAAAATATAGTCGATAAGATTCGATTCGTCGGTTTTTATGCTGAAATTAAATATTTTATTCGGAATGTTTTCAAACGTCTTTTTGGAACGCAGATGCTTTTTTTGTCCGATTTCACATATAATTTCATTTTCGGATTGTTTATTCGACAAAATAATCGCTTTCGCTTTCGTGAGCAATTTCTCAAACGGCTTGCCGTAGTCGATAAATCGCTCAATATCGTATTTCAACACAATTTTTCGAACATCTTGAAAACATGAAATACTAAAAAACGCTTCGGGCAAAAGAAATCCCAATTTCCCGTTCTCGTTAAGTAAAAAAAGCGATGCGCAAAAAAACAAAGACGAAGTATCCGTACTTTTTTGAGATTTGTAAATTTTTGCAAAATTTTCTCTTATATTTTTCGGAAGTTTTTTACCCCATGGCGGATTTGTAAAGATGTAATCAAATTTCTTATCCGATAAGTTCGCCGTTTGTAAAAAATCACTATTAAAAATATTTTTCGATTCTACCCCTGTTAAATCACAAATTCGTTTCTTTGTTATCGCCGCGGCGTTTTCGTCCGTGTCAAATCCATAAACGTTTTCAAGCGAAAACCCTTTTTTTACAGCTTCGATAATAAAGTTTCCGCTTCCGCAGCAAGGGTCGAGAAATGTTTTATTTTTCGTCACTTTCACCGATTTTAACATATCGCAAACAATATTTTGCGGAGTATAAAAAATCCCTTCTTTATTTCGAAACGACTCTGAAAGCAAAAATTCATATTCCTTAGAAATATTAAATCCCGCCATATTGTCTAATTTTGATTTTTCTTTAATTATTTCAGATAAATATTCGTGGTCATGAAAACCTTTTCTTGTCTTATTCGCCCGCGAAATAAGTTTTTTTTCAAAATCAACGTCATTAAGAAAATTATCAAAAGAACAGAGCGTTATTTTCCCGTTAATTGCCGGTAAATACCTTTCCTTTACCCAGTTGCGAATAGTAGCGATCGACACTCCTATTTTAAGCGAGGCGTCTGCAAACGAAATATATTTTTGCGCCATAAATAATCTTCCGTCTTTCCGTCACTCAAACCTTATAGCCTCTGCAGGCAGCAAATTTGACGCTCGCCAAGCGGGATAAAACGCCGCAAACAAACAAATCAAATTCGCCGACACAAAAATAACGGCAATATCGCCGAAATTCATCAAAATCGGCACAAAATTTATTATATAAACGTCTTCAGGAAGCGAAATCAATCGATATTTTTGCTGAACAAAACAAATCGCGCACCCCAAGGCGGTACCCAAAATGGAACCTATAATCCCTATAAACCCGCCGCTTATTAAAAAAATCCGCATAACGCTCGCTCGTCCCGCCCCCATACTTCTCAAAATTCCGATTTCTTTGCGCTTTTCCATTATCATCATAACCAAAGTCGAAGTAATGTTAAACGCCGCTACCAAAACAATTATCATTATTATTAAGGAAACTATCAATTTTTCTAATCGCATCCACTGGAAAAGCGAATGATTTTGGCTTTCCCAGTCCGAATATTTATACGGATAACCGCCCAATTCTTCGACCAATTCGCCGGCAACAATTCCCGCACGGTGAATATTTTTGCTCCTGAACGAAATCATTTCGACGCCGTCAATCTCAAATAAACTTTGCCCGGATTCAAGCGAAATAAATATCAAATTTTGGTCGTATTCGTACATTCCCGTCGAAAATATTCCCGAAATCGTAAATCTCATCATAGCGGGAGTAGGGTCGCCGCCTTCTTCACCGTTTGCAAGCGTCATAAGCACCAATTCATGCCCGACGGAAATTGCGAATTTATTGCAAATCCCACTCCCCACGATTATTGCAGGATTTTCACGGTTTTTATTTGAATTTTTGGGTTTTAGCGAAAATTCGCCTTCAATTATTCGTTTGTAAAGATCCGTAGTCAATTTTTCCAGCGAATCGTTGACCGACATTATCATAACGCCTTCTTGAATACCGGCAAACTCCACCGTACCTTTCCCCATAATCGTCGGAGAAATCGCCGTAACTTCGGGATGAGCGGCGACAATTTGCGCTATTTCTTCGTAATTATTGATGGAAGCGCTGTTACGTTTTTGAATTCTTGCATTTGCAAAAGTCCCCGTGATTCTGTCGCGAACCTCATTTTCCATCCCGTTCGCAATAGACAACGCGACCGTAAGGACGCAAGTTCCCAAAAAAACGCCAAGCATAGAAATTATAGTTATAAGTGAAATGAAACCGCGTCTGCGAAAATTCAAATATCGCGATGCTATAAACGTTTCAAATTTCATAAATTAATTCTCTGTTTCTTCGTTTTTAACGTTTTTTGGAGTAAGATGAATACCTATTCTTCCGACAATATAAGTAATAAATCCAAATCCTACGAGCACATACGTAATTCGCGAATAATAAGACATAGACAAAATAACGCCAACGGCTAATACCGCAAATCCTATAAACATTAAAATCGGAGAAATTTTGTAATAAAGTTTCATAAAAATTCCTTTCTATATTTCAAGATAATTTAATCGTTTTAATTTATCCGTCCAAAAATCGTTCCAAATTCCGCCTAAAAATATATTGCGCCACCCGCTCAACGAGACTGCAGATCCGCTTTCTAAAGTAGTACATACCAATTGCGATAATTGCTTTCGGTTATAAATTCTTGAAACGGAAATTCCTTTTTCGTTTGCCGTTTTTTCAAAAATCTCACCGATTTCCTTTGTTATCAAGCCGATTTGCGTTGAGTACTTGCTCTTAGAGTAAACACTTCTTTTAATCAGATCTTCATCGACAGGAATTTCTTTGTTTTTTATATTATCCGAAATAAACGACGCATATCTGTTGATATTTTTATGCGAAAGAGTCGTTTTTTTAAGATTTTGCGGATTTTCAGGATTGCAATTTATAATTTCACCCAATTGTCCGTGTTTAAACAAAAAAGAACGAGGTAAATTTCTATTTCTCGCCATTATTTCAACGGCGTAACACAATCGATATAATTTTTCACGATTTGAAAACGAAACGCCGTACATTTCTCTCAAATACGATTTTTCAACAGCCGCAAACAAGGAGAACGGTTCGTCTATCTTGGACAATTCTTCGCAATCTTGCAATATCCATTCGATAACGGAATTTTTTTGAGCGATTTTTAACAAAAATTTTATACACGGAGTTAAATAACGCACATCGTCCAAAGCATATTCGATTTGAGCGTCGGTAAGCGGACGATTGAGCCAATTTGTTAAAGTTTGCGTTTTGGTAAGACTTACTCCCTGAACTTTTTCAATCAATTCACTTAGAGAAACCGCCTTTCCAAACCCCGTAAACGCCGCCGTCAATTGAGTATCCAATACGTTTTTAGTGGTAACTTTAGCATAATTGTTTATAATCTGAATATCTTGATAAGCGTCATGGCATACTTTCATAATTTTTTCATTTTCCAAAAAAATCCTAAAAGATTCGGGACATTCGTTCAACTTCACAGTATCGATTATGAAAGATTTTTCCCGCGAAACTCCAATTTGAATTATTCCGATAAAAGGATAATAGGAACGTCTCCAAACAAATTCGGTATCCATTGCGACAATCGGCTCTTTTTTAAGCGCTTCAAACAGTAAATCGCAATTTTCTAAGGTATCTATCAGATTAGGAATCATTGTTTTTCCTCGGTCTTGAACAGCAAAACTAAAGCAAATATAATAATTGCCAACGCCGAACGAATTTTTTGCTTAGGTAAAATTGTCGTACTTTTAAATAATTGGGTAGGTGAAAATTTAAATATCCGTAAAAAAATACAAAATAAAACATTAAATTTTAATATTTAATAAAATTAGTACATATTTTGATGAAAACTTAATGTATATTATATATAGGAATTTTAACTTTATTTTAGTCAAATTTAACATTATGAAAAATATGCAAATACACAGTTTAGAAATTTTAGATATAATCATCCCAAAATTATACGCCGAACATTTTATCTCGTTTTCTCAAAGCGTTTGGGATGAAATGAAACGTGAAACAAATTGCCTGTCTTCAGGATTTGATACTATAAGTTGCCATATTTCATGGAGTTGCAAATTGCCGTACAGAGTAATTTATTGTAATAAAAAAGCACAGGCGACAATTCCGATTGTTTGAACGTTCCAAAACTTGGATACGAACAGTCGAAATTATCGGTTGTCTTTATTTAAAATTTTATTGGAGGTTTTTATGTTTAACAGGTTACATTTGAGTGCGAAAATCGCTATGCTCGCAGCTGTGTTACTGGTTTTTTTAGTTATTTTGGGAATAGTCGCTTCAGTTAAGATGCTGGCGGCGGAAAAAGATGCAAATCGTAACTCTACCCAGTTGATTCCTGCGCTGGGAAACCTTATCAATATTACGCATCACAGAGGTAACGTGCTCAGAGAATTACGAGATTTTACGCGTTCTTCGCGTCCCGACGTGATGCAAACCGCAGTACGAGATTTTAACAGTTTGGAAGAATTTTTTCAAAATTCTCGCGATTTGCTGAAAACGGCTAAAGACTTACCCTTGTTCGTAAAAGGAATGGAAAAAGTAGAACCAAACGCAAAAATGTTGAAAATGTACTCCGATTCGGTGTTTTCCGCAGGAAACAAACAAATTGAGCTGTCGGCAAAACTTACCATGATGGGACCGGAAATTTTAGACGACGCCTGCGACCTTAAGGCAAAAATGGATAGAGACTACGCCGCCGGCAGCGGACGCGTGTCGATTAAAGACAAGGACGATATGTTTTTGTTCGCCACCAATATCGCAAGAGCGGTGATTATGTTTAACGCCATTGTTAGAACTCACGACACTACGGGATTATCTTCCGTTGATAAAATTGCGAAAGACGTGTTTAATAATTCCGAAGTACTTTCAAAGTCGGCCACGCTGTCGGACGGGTTTAAGAGAGACGTTCAGCAAATTCTCAAGGAAATAGGCGAGTTTGACGGGATGTTCGAAGAATTTGTCAAATTACAAAATCATCGCGACCAACTATTTATAAAACAATCAAACTATATACAGGAATTTGACGCAAACATAAGCGAAATGGCCGAAGGGATGATACAGAGAAACATAAACTTAGCCGGAGAGGCGGCGAAATCTTTGGATGCGAGCGTAGCGATTGTGATTTCCTTATCGTTAATCGCTTTGGTTTTAGGAATTATTTTGTGCATCACAATTACCGGCTCAATTGTTAAACCGATTTCTATTGCGATTCAAGGACTTTCAAGCAGTTCGGCGCAAGTTACTACGGCTGCGGGAGAAATTTCAAACACGTCTCAATCAATGGCGAACGGAGCGACGGAACAGGCGTCCAATTTGGAAGAGGTCTCGTCCTCTCTTGGCGAAATTACTTCTATGACCAAACAAACCGCCGATAACGCGAAAAATGCGGACGCTCTTGTCAAGGACAGCGTGGAAAAAGCAAAGTCCGGGCAAATAGCGATGGGACGTTTGCAGGAAGCGGTTATAGAAATTCAAAATTCAAGTAACGAAACGGCAAAGATTCTTAAAGATATTGACGAAATCGCTTTCCAGACGAATCTTTTGGCTCTTAACGCCGCCGTAGAAGCGGCAAGAGCGGGTGAAGC
>JAIRUI010000067.1 GCA_031254455.1 Chitinispirillales bacterium
CAAACGTTATCCGCTTGCGATTCGCTTATCGGGAAAAATAAATTCGATTTTTAACGACACGACGCTTCAAAAACCGCAAAATCAAGAAATTCTTCTTTCAACGACAAGCGGCTCGGTTATAGTTGTAGGAAACGCTGATTTCGCTACCCAGGAAGCAGGCGGAATAGTCAATATGCCGCTGATACAAAACCTAACCGACTGGCTTTCACTTGACGAAAATCTAATAGGGGTTCGTTCCAGAAATATGATCGACCGCTCACTGAAAAACATTACAATGAAAACAGATTCGGACAATTCCGGACTTAGATACAGAATTTTTAACATTATTGCGATGCCGATTATCTTAATAATCTTTGGAATTTTGATATTCTTTCATCGCCGACGCCAACAATACAACGGAGGAAAATAATTATGATCACCGCAAAAAAAACTTTGTATTCGGGAATTTTGCTTGTTCTCGTCATTGCGGCAATGATTTTGTCGAACGCGCTTCAAAACTCAAGCGTGAAAAAAAACGAAGCGCCTTTTTATCCCAGATTTGCAGAAAATTTTGGAAAAATTATTCTTGAAAAAGGTAACGAAACCGTGATTCTTTCAAAAGAAGATAATTTATGGCTTGCGGCGTTCGAACTAAATCCTAAAATCAAATATAGCGCCGATTCCGTAAAAGTTATCAGCATCGTAAATAAAATCGCAGAAATGAAACGCGATGTTTTTGTGGGAACAAACAAAGCAAACGACGCGGAATACGGATTAACGGGTGATTCGGCGTTTATCGTGAAAATTTTCAATAAGCAAAATATGCAAATCGGAAATTTTGTGCTTGGGAAAAAGTCGGAAAATTGGCGTTTTAATTATTTCCGCGAAAATAACAGCGACAAAATTTACCTTGTCGGCGGCGGAATCGGTTTTGCGTTCAAAACTGACATAAACGAATGGCGCAATAAGGTTTTGTTTGAATTTAAGCCGGAAAATATCTCAGAAATAACCGCCGAGTATCCTGATGAAGTTTTCAATATCAAAAAAGACGATGCGAAGAAGTGGGTTTTGAACGGAAAGTTTGATGCGAATACGGATTCCATCGTGAAATTTCTTAAAGATGTTACTGAACTTGACGCAGGCGATTGGGATTACACTTATTCGATTCCCGATGAAATTTCCGGTTTGGTAAATCCGTCGCAAAAATACACGATTTCGCAAAATGACGGCAAAGAATATACCTTACTTGTCGGAAACATTGACGGCGACCGTCCTCGTTACTTTGTGCGTGCAAACAACGGTGAGCAGATTGCGTATATTTTCAAATCACAGGCGCAGCGTCTTATATTGAGCAGGGAAAGAATAACCAACACCAACGAACAAAGCGAAGAGATAATGAAAAAAATGCTCGAAGAGTATCAGGCAAAACAACAGGTTAAACAAAACGGAATCTGACAACAAAAAAGCGATTCGTGCGTGGGTATTGTACGATTGGGCGGATTCGGCGTTCGCCCTTTGCGTTCTTTCGGCATTTTTCCCAATACTTCTAAAGAATTACTATCTTCCACCGGAATTATCAGCGTTTTCGACAACAAAATTAGGCTTTGCAAACGGAATCTCCGGATTTACTGCGGCTCTGCTCTGCCCTATTTTCGCCGCTATCATCGCACAAAAAGATACTCGGAAAAATGCGCTTACAATATTTTCAATTTTGGGCGCCGCGGCGACAATTCTTTTATATTTTGTGCAAACGGGACAACATTTTTTTGCTTTGCTTTTATTTATCGTCGCCAATATTTTTTATCGTCTGTCGATTATGTGCCACGATTCGCTTTTGCCGGCGGTAGCGCTCCCCAAAAACCGCCATCGCGTTTCTGCAATAGGTTTCTCTGCCGGATATTTGGGATGCGGACTTGTATTCGCTGTAAATATTTTTATGGTGTCAAATCCATCGGCATTCGGAATATCAAACTCGCTTGACGCTTCAAAAATAAGTATTTTAACGGCGGGATTATGGTGGATAATTTTTGCATCGCCTCTATACTTTGCAAAAATTCATGCAAATCCGCGCCTAAACAATAAAGAAAAATCTTTTGTCCACTCTTTTATTTCCGACCTGAAAGAAACATTTGTATTTGCATGGAAATCTCCGCAAATCCGATTCTTTTTAATTGCATACTGGTTTTACATAGACGGCGTTCATTCGTTTGTGATGATGGCGGTAGATTACGGTTTATCGCTAAATTTTTCGCCAAAAACGCTTATGATTTCGCTTTTATGCGTACAAATAACCGCATTTCCGTTTGCTATCTTAGCCGGACTTTCGGCAAATAAATTCGGTGCAAAAAAAATTCTGCTCATTTCAATATTGATTTATGTTTTGATTACTCTCGGGGCGGCTTGGATAATTAAAAAAGAATGGCAGTTTACACTTTTCGCTATTATGACCGGACTTGTACAAGGAGGGATTCAATCGGTATCCCGTTCTTATTTTTCGCTGATTATCCCAAAAGATAAAGATACGGAATTATTCGGATTATTCAATACGCTCGGAAGATTTGCCGTAGCGGCAGGTCCGATTTTGATCGCAGGAAGTATTATTTTATCTCAAAAAATGGGGTTTACGGGGAATATACCGCAAAGAATAGGAATTTCATCGTTGATTTTACCGTTTGCAATCGGATTCTTCCTTTTATGCAAAGTTAGAAGCGATTCGTAAAACAGGTTTAAATAATGTTCTAACTTTTGTAAATCAATAAGATTTTTATTTCACATTTTTTGTTTGGCAAATAGTTTTTTAGATAAAAATTTGAGAGTTTTCACTATTATTTGTTTTGGAGTAAGGATATTTGAGAAAATGAAGTGCACCTTATTTTTTCTTAATGACACTAGGTTTGAATTTGCAAACAATGTAGCTAAAATTGTTAAATTTAAATTAAAGGGTGTTTAATGAAAAATTTATGTTTCTATTTTATCTGTTGTATTGCGGTTTGCGTACTTGTTGGGTGTTCATATCCAGCAGCGTCAGTTAAAGTTATGAGGAGTAACGATTTGCTAAGCAAGGAGTTTGAGCCGTCTATCTATGCAATTCCAACCGTCGCCGATTTGGAAGTTGACGAGGAAAAAGTTATGGGACAGGCAAGCGGTTTATATTCCGAAATTTCAGGCGTGAAAAAAGAAGCGATTACTAACGCGCTTGGTCAAGACACCCCGTCGGTCGATAAACCGGACGTGCTTGTCGGAACGAACTTTTTTTACGAAATATCCGGCGATTCACTTAAATCGGTTAAAATTACTGTGATGGGTTATCCGGCGCGCTATGTAAATTTTCGTCCGGCGACCGAAAGTGATACAGTTTTTTTAAATTTTCATTCGTTTACACAAAAAGACAACGGATTTTATTCAGGATCCACACCGTCATTACTTAACCCAAAATCGTTTTACTTCTCGGCTAAATTTCAGGCAACGCCTCCGTTTTCAGGAGCGGGTGGAAATATTGAATTGGGGTCTATTAAAAACAATTTTTTCTTCAGCGGCGATTTTGGCGGCGGAGCCAAAAATTTTGGCGGCGGATTTTCTTTTGGCGGACGAATACAACCTTCTTTCTGGCTTCAAATAATACCCGGCGGCACGTTAGGATTTTGGACGCTTTTTGAAGAAGAGTATAGATATGGTTACAATTATGGTACCAATTATGGTTACAGCTATTACGATTGGGATACATATTTCGCTTGGGGAGGTCCGTTTATAAAACTGCTTTTTGGAAAAAATAAACTTTGGGGAGAAGTCTCATATCGGCTTATTTTTGGAATGAGAGTCGCAAACCAAGCAATGTTCGGATTTACTTATGCGCCGTCGAAAAAATAGGTAATAATGGCGAGTAGTATTTTATCTTGAATTTTGAGCGGGAATAACTCAGCGGTAGAGTGTCACCTTCCCAAGGTGAAGGTCGCGGGTTCAAATCCCGTTTCCCGCTCCAAATAAACAGCGCTAGTAACAGCAAACGTCTCTTTTCTGTCGCTCTCACAAGTCGCTTGCGCCCGTAAATAATCGCAATTTTTTAATAAATTATGAGAAATTTCTTGACAGTAAAAATACTTCTCATCGGATAAATTCACCAAAACACAATTTTCTTTTTTTTGTTTATAATCGCCAAGAAATAATCTTATTTGTTTGATTTTTCCAAATTCTTCGCTGCTTTTTATTAGCAATTTCAAAGCGATTTTGTTGTCAAGAATTTCGTTTGAAATTACGCTTTCCCCATTTGCTTGAATATCGATAAACGCACCGGTTGTTATAAATGTACGTCCGGTTTTTATCGCATCTAACAACTGTTGATTATTATAGATTCCGGTTCTCGCTTTACCAAAACATCGCTCGAAATTTTCTTCGATAAAGACAAATGGAACACTCGTCGCCCGATAACGGTTGAAGTCGCCGTGTGAATCGTTGCCTGCGACAAGCGGAATTTTCTTGCCGTAAAGCAGAAGATTTACCCACAATTTTTTTGCAATACGCCAACTTTTGTCAAAATTCCCGTTTATAGCCTGAAACGCGGTAATTTGCATATTTTCAAAGTCACAAAATCGCCAAAAATCCCGTCGCAAAAACAAACGGTGAAAAAAATTCGGTCTTTCACCCGCATGTGCCGCAAATACTATCGCACCGTCGTCAAGCGCAGAGTTTATAGCCTGTTCCATTGTCGGCTCGAATGACCGTTTGTAATTTTTTCTTGCGCCGTCAGCAGTTCCCGCAATGAATTTTTTATTTCCTACAGCCGCCAAATGTACCGCTCCTCCACCGTTTCGCATAACCGAAATTTCCTCTCCAAAAAACGCTTCGACTGAGTATTTACACAAAGATTCTTCTTGTAATTCTTTCCATTGCGTCAAATTTTCATCTTTTTCCAAATAATTTTGCGGCTTGCAAGAAATGTCGTAAGAATGATCGGTAATTGCGATGCCGTCAAGCCCGCAAAAATCAGCGCAATCGGCTATAAATTCTACCGGCGCGCCAAATTCTATATGGTCGTTTGTGTGTGACGAGTGACTGTGCAAATCATAAAAATTCGCAGGGTTTTCTTGGTCGTTAGGATAATTTTCTTTCGCTATAAACACGGAAAACGGAAATTTACTCGTCGTATTTATGTTATCTACCGCCGCGATTTTCGACTTTTTGCCGATTTTATATTTTAGTTTCGGGTAAATAAACAGATTTTCATCGTTCAAATCTTTCGGTTTGGAAATAATAAAACGAAAACCGAGTAAATCGTATTTTTCATAAATCTTATGATTTTCAACGTCGCAAAAAGAGTATTTTTCTATGATTTTTCCTTTGCAAACCGCCTGAATTTCTACAGATTCTGCAAAAAAATCATAATTTTTGAAATCTTTAACAAAAAGATACAGCGGAATTTCGTTTTTTTTAGGTGAAATTCGCGGCGGACAGTCAAAAATAATTTCCGGTTCTTTTTTGTGCAGAAACGACGGCTGCAGATTAAAAAACTTAAAATGTGTTTCCGTATATAAAAAAAATTCAAACATATTTTCCCCCTAATTGAGCAAAAATAGTTTTTATTAGCGTATAACTTTCGGCTTTTCAAAAATTTCGCCGCTTTTCTTTTTCTTCAAACAAAAGGCAGAATGTATTTCTACAATCTGCCTTTCAGAAAAAAATCTGCGGATGATGATTTCTTTATCTCCTGATTCCCAACTTCGCCGAATACATATATGTCTTTCCACTCACGCCTTTCACCTCGGCGACTACCAAATACGTTCCGTTTGCAACAAACCGTCCTGCGCTATTCGTCAAATCCCAAGGCGCTTCGGCTCCGCTCTGTGTCCGGTTGCTGAGCGTAGTCGAAACAAACACAACATTACCAATCGCGTCGTAGATAGCGATTTTCGCCTCGATAACCTTTTCTTTATTTGGAAGAACGATTGTCATTTCCGCAATATCCGAAATTATGCTATTTTCAAACAGTATTCCGTGTTTTTTGTCGGATTTTTTAATGTCGCTTATCGGCGTTCCACCGATATTTTCAACTATCTTGAAACTCACGTATTTTAAGCCCGTATATCCGCCGCTTGGTATTCCTTCTATCATTGCAAGCGCGGAACTACCTGCCGCGATGTTGTTTGAATATGAAAGCGAGTAATGCGTTCCAGCCGTTAAGGTCGTCTCGCCGTCTTTTACCGTAACCGCCGGAGTAATTGCGTCGCCTGTGTATTTCTGGTCGGGAATCGGCGAAACCGTCAAATTATCTACGGATTTTGGGTCGCCCGTGACAATTAACGCCAAACCGACATTATCGTAAGAAAGATTGTAATTGCTTGCCGACACAAGCCCGGTCAACGTTATCGGATAAATTCCGACAGGAGAAGTTCCTTTTACGTAACTGCAATTTACAACAGTCGTTCCCGTAATTACCGCTTTTGTATCCGTTCCCTGCAAAGCATCGTATGAAAGCAAAAGCGACAGGTCCGGCTTGTTGTCTGAAATCGCAATCGTGGTAATTTTCGGATTTAACGATATAACCAAATCTCTTTTTGTAATATCGGCAGTTAATGATGCTTCTCGGGGAGCAAAGTTGTAATTACCCACGTCTGCACCTTTTAGTGAAGGTGAATCAAAAACTAATTTATTTACGCCGACATCTTTGCCTGCAAAAGTTCCTTTTATCGTATCTATTAAAACTTCATCGTCGCCGATAATGCCGTTTAATACTGCACCTGTTATTGTCGCTGCAGTTGTGCCGTCATAAATTTTGTTTTGCGCGATTGCATTGCTTATAGTCAATCCTTTACGCAGTATTTTGAAATTCATAACGTCGCTTCCCGCCATAGCATAAGTTCCCGCTCCCGTAACGGTTACGCTGCCGCCTGTCGAAACATACCGATTTTCACCAAACGAAAGCGTATAATCAGTGTTTTGCGTCAAAACCGTTTTGTCGCTTTTCAGACGGACTTTCACGGCAGGTTTAATTTGTTCTCCAAAATAAGGTTGGTTGAAAATATGCGTAATTTCAAAGTCGTTATAAGGTATCCAAACATCAGGGACAGGGAAATTTATGAGAATAGGCATCGAATAATCCTCCACCATATTCCAAATGCCGCTAAAATCCCAACCAGTAAACGCTGCTCTCTTTTTAAGTTGCTCGGAAGTTAATCCCAAAATCCCTGTCGGAGAACCGCTTCCAGACGCTTTGCTCGCTCCTGCGGAATTGTAATATACCGAAGTATTTGTTCCCGAATCCCATCTCCCTGAAATTCCACCTGCGTATAACGATCCGTCTCCTTTTGCAGTAATAGTTCCGCTTGCATAGCAATTTGTGATGTTTGAAAGAGTATAATTAGATGCTCCTATCAACCCTCCTGAATAAGAAATAGAAGCGCTGGAAGCTGATATATTTCCTGTCGTATAAGAATTACTGACGGCAAATGTTCCATTAGTACTTCCTAACAATCCTCCTGAATAAGAAATAGAAGCGCCAGAAGCGGATATATTTCCTGTTGTGTAAGAAGTATTGATCGTAAGCGTTCTTGAGTATCCTACTAATCCGCCGGAAGCGGTATTATTAGTTCCGCTTCCGGCGATATTTCCAGCGGTGTAACAACTATTTATAGTAAGCGTTGCATTTGCCCATCCTGCCAAACCACCGGAATAAGTGGAAGAACTAACGGTTCCCGTCGTGTAACAATTATTGATGGTAAGCGTTGCATCTGTCCATCCTGCCAAACCACCGGAATAAGTAGAATAAGTAGAAGTTTTAGTAGATGCACTAATATTATTCGTTATTTTTACTCCACAATTTTCTATTGTTTTTGTAGAAGCATAATACCCTACCAATCCCCCCGCAAATGCCCCTGAATTGTTTGTCATTGAGTTTGCCTTTATTCCAGTAACATTAACAATGAGATTTTTTATTTGTCCGTCTGTTCCAACATAACCAAACAAACCGGCATATTGCCGATTACTTGAACTTGAAACAGACAAACCTGATATTGTTTTTCCATTTCCGTCAAAAATTCCCAAAAATTTATCTGTAGCATTGCCAATCGGCGTCCAATCATTATTGTCCAAATCAATGTTGGAAGAAAGAATAATTGTTTTCCCCGCAAATGTTGTTAATTTGGAAGTTAACAACTGCTGAATTCCCGCCAATTCCTGTCCGTTTGATATGTAAAACGTATTATTTGACGGATTGCTATTATACCAAATTATATCGCTTGTCCCATCCCATACCTGCGCCGTTGCCGCCGTTGCAATAGTCGTAATTATAGTCAATGCTTTGAAAATTCCGCCTTTCATCTTAATTCTCCTTATTTTTCTTTACAAATTCTTGAAAAAAGTTAATGAACGCTTGTCTTCCGTATTTGCCACCGTCTTTATTCCAGTACCGACAGGCAGGGTGGGCAACAGCGCCTATTTTTTTAACGCCTATTTCTTTGCCTTGTAAAATTTCGCATTTATCGCCAAAACTCCAAAATGATTTTTTACTCACAAACAACAAATAATTAGGTTTTATAATTTCACAAACTTTTTGCAGTGCTTCTTTTGCAACTTCAACATCTTTTTCATTGGAAACAATACCGGTTTTTCTTCCAAGCGGAACGGGATAGGCAGGTCTTTGAAAAAAATTCATAAAAGCAACAGAGGAAACGGTTTCGCCCAATTCTTCCAAAATAGAACGAACATTTCTATTGAATGTCGAATTTGAGTAAGTTATGGTCTCGCGTGTTTTTGTCCAGCCGATCTCTTCATCACTCAGTTTCAAATCATCATTGGATTTTTCATACCATTTTTCAAACATGTTATTCAATTCCGATTTGTTTTCTCTGTTCGCTAGACGAAAACTTTCACCGACAAGCAAAATTTTATTACAATTCCCTTTTCCGTAATTTTCACCTATAAACGGTAATAAATGCGGATGTTTTCGGTAAATATCAACTCTTTTTACCAATTCTTCGTCAAATAGAGTCAAACTGTTTACTTCCATAACTAAGTCCTCCAAAAAACTAAATGTTATACAAAAAGCGTTATTGCTTTGTTGCCAAAAGTTAATAAATTTATGAATTATGAAAAAGCAGACAGCGGTAAAATCTGAAAAGGCTGCTCTGCCCATAATCAATAATTTTACCACAAATCATGAATTCACCAGTGTTTAACCAAATAAAGGTGTTGATAGGCAGAACAACCAATGAAAGAAGTTTACCTTTATTTAGTTACTTTAAGAAATCAAAGAACACTAATGAAAAGCCGAGCATTAACTCAACAATTCATGACTTGTGGTATTGGGAAAATAATTTATGGGACAGCTTGCCATTTATACATTTATAATATTTTTGATAAATTACATAGGGAAAAGCATTTTTGGAGAGTAAAATTAACCTTTTCCTGCAAAATAAGTGTTTTGTAATATTGGTTTGGCATTTTTTATATATTTAGATAGCAAGCCCTATTTTTGCTATGCTTTGTTGTATATATTGTATTTTAATATGGGTAAATATGGGTTTTCTTAATGCTCAACCAGTTTTGAATCTTTTAAATTAGTAAAAGGCGGTTTTATGAGATTTTTTTTAATAGCGGTTATTTTAAGCGTAATCGGAACGTTCGCTCAAGACATAAATTTTGAAGTTAAAGACACACTAAAATTGAATCCCGAATTTATAGAGTATTCGGAAAAAAGAGTTAAACACTTTACAACAATGAGAAATGTGGGAATAGTGTTGACGGGAAGCGGAATTGCTGCGGGTGTGACGGGAATTTCTATCGGAACGAAATACGGAAACGAAGCGTTTAACGACAAACATCATTGGGATAATCAAGAAGACGCTATTGAATCAAGTAAAAAAAGTAATGAATTATTGAGAAAACAAAATATATGGCATAGCGTAGGAATATCCGGAAGCGCTATAGCGATAACCGCTATCCCAATGGTTATTATAGGAGCGAATGAAACAAAATGGCGGCGGGAAGGTACAACGACCGAATATCAAAAAAAAGACATTTATTATACTAAAATAAGAAATATAGGAACAGGATTAACGATAGGCGGCACAATATTAGGAACGATTTCAACTATTTTTTGGGCTAAAAACACAAATATTTGGACGGACTATGCGGACGCAATATATGCGTTTGAAGGGTTATATTGGGTTATAAATGAAACAACCGGCAAGAAATACACACGCAAAGAATTTGATGCAATGGAAAAAAGAGCGTACGAAGCGCGTGATAAATTAATCGCATGGGGAACTTTCGGCTTTATAGGAGGAGGCGTTGCGCTTACAGGAATCCCTCTCGCAATTATAGGCGGAGCCGAAGCAAAGTGTTGGAAAAAAATGTTTGCAATACATATCGCTCCAAACGGCGTAGATTTTGTATGGAACTTTTAGCGAAACAAAGTTGTGACATATATTATAAGTGATGAATATTAAAAATGGTGGAGGTGAGGGGAATTGAACCCCTGTCCGATAAGCACTTTCAGTGAACTACTATATGTTTAGTCAATTTTTTAATCTTGAACATAATCACGCAAATTGACATGCTTAACTATGTCCATACACCGTTTTTTTAAGCGGCAATCCGATGCGTTTTACCGCCGAGCGTCCTAAATTTTACATCCGGCAAAAAACGAACGCCAATTCCTTGCAAGATGCACGGCTTATATTAAGCCGCTACCGCGTAAGAATAATCTTCTGCAGTTATTGTTTGACGGAATTGATAACGCAGCCAACCATCATCTGCGACATACAGTTCAAAGAGCATACAAATCGTCGAAATCCGGAACACCCCCAAATTTCTACGTGTATTTTTATGAAAAATTAAAAATCCTCTCTTGCCATTTTATCATAAAACGCGGCAAAATCGTAACTTGCCTTATCATTTTCCGGCAGTTTCATAAGATCCATAGCAGCCTGCGGATGTCTGTTAAGAATACCGCAAATCATATACGGAATAGAATAACCCCATTTCATCTGCTCGTGAAGCGGAATAATTTCTTTACCGATAACATTAAGCAAAGGACGGACTTGAAATTTTGGATTTTTCAAAAATCCTATAAGCAATTCCGTAGGAGCGTTTCCTGCCGCTCTTCCGAATCCGTATAATGCGCTATCTAAATGATTAACGCCTTTAATAATCGCCGAGATAGTGTTGGCAAAAGCAAGTTGTTGCTGATTATGGCAATGAATCCCGACTTTTTTAATATCGCCCATTTTGTCGGCGAATTTATCGACATAATGATCAATTTTTTCACTGTATAACGCGCCGTAACTATCTACGATATAGCACACCGAAACATCCGTCTCTTTTGCAATTTGCACTAACGCTTCATCAAGTTCCTGTTCGTTTGCCGTTGAAACAGCCATAATATTTATTGTTGTATCGTATCCTTTTTTGCTTGCAGAATTTGCCAATTTAATCGCTTTGTCAACGTCTTTTACATAAGTTGCTATGCGAATTATATCTACGGGGCTATCGCTTTTATTAAACACATCTTCTTCAAACGCTTTATGAGCGTCCTGCATAACAGCGATTTTGGCACCATTCGAATCAATTCCGTCTATTACTTTAAACAAATTTTCATCGCTGCAAAATCTCCAATCGCCGTATTCATCGGGTGAAAACATTTTTTTGCTGTTTCTGTATCCGAGTTCAATTACGTCAACACCGGACTCACAGCAAGCGTTATAAACATTTCGTACCGTTTCAAGCGAAAATTTAGACGAATTCATCAGTCCGCCGTCACGAATTGTACAATCATAAACTTTTATTTCCGGACGATACATAAAATTCTCCGTTTTATAAAAACAAATTCAAAAATTTACGGGAAATATACTATAATTTCAAATGTTTTTGTGAATTTATTTAGTTTATTCTATTTTTTGTTTTTAGCGCAATGTTATTTTAAAGATATTGGTAGTTTCGACAAAAGAGGTTTTATGCACTACACTTTGTGCGATTATCTTTCGGATATTGTACAAAATTCAATTGAAGCGAATTCGAGCGAAATAATTGTGGCTTTTGAAGAAAATCATAACTATTATAATTTTATGATAATTGATAACGGTAAAGGAATGAGTGAAGAAATTCAAAAAAAGGCGATTGACCCATTCTACACGGAAGCCGGAAAACATTCTATGCGCAAAGCGGGTTTCGGACTGCCGTTCTTGATTATGGCGACACAACTCTGCGAAGGGATTTTTGATTTGCAATCAAAAATCGAAGTAGGAACTACTATAAAATATTCGTTTGCAAAAAAATCTATCGATACGCCGCCTGTGGGAAATTTTGCCGAGACCGTCACGACAATTTTTAATTTGAGTGGAAACTGTAACATCATAATCAAGCGAAAATTAAACGGGAAAGAATATTCGATTTCACGAGACGACCTTGTTGATGCGCTTGGCGAATTGGAATCCGTATTTTCGCTTTCTCTTGCCAAGCAATATTTAAGCGGACTTGAAGATGAAATTTCGAGTTAGAAATCAGCCAAATTCTTATTTTTGCTTTTAATTTTACTCTTTACTTTTTCGTGCTGCTCGTTTGTCTGAGAAAAGATATGTTCGCCCGAACCGTCCCATTTCGCCATAAAAAACAAATCTTTTGTTTCAAGCGGATTGAGTGCGGCGACAAGCGACGATTTACTCGGCGAACAAATCGCACCGACAGGCAATCCCGTAAATTTTCGCGTATTGTATGGAGAATCGGAATTTAATTCGGATTTCCTTATCGGACGATTGAAATTTTTCACTGCATAACGCACTGTAGCGTCCGCTCCAAGCGGCATTTTTTTTTCTAAACGATTGTAAAAAACACCAGACACATGCGATCTTTCGGTATTGACTTTTGATTCTTTTTCGATAACTGAAGCTAAAATTACGATTTGTTCGTCGGTCAAATTTTTAGTTCCGGGCAAACGGGAAATTTGTGAAAAAACTTTTTTATGCATCGCCGTCATACGTAAAATAATTTCGCCGGACTTTGTGTTTTTAGGAAATTTGTACGTTTCCGGATAAAGATAACCTTCAAGCGACAACAAATCTGAAAACCCGCATTTTTCGATAAACTCCCGGTTTTCGCAAAGTAAAACAAACTCGGCAGAATCTACGTTTTCAAACACGTAAGCGGCAATTGACGCAGTTTCCCAAACGGTCAATCCTTCGGGAATCGTCAGTGCAATATCTTCAATTATGGGACGCCCTCTTAAAACCTCCATAGATCTAAAAACACCAAAATTTTTATACAAAACGAATTTCCCAGATTGTACAAAATAATCTCTCTCTAAAAGACGAACAGTATAATAAAAAATGTTCGCATTATTGATAATTCCGTTTTGTTTAAGGATTTTTCCGGCAGTTTTCACCGAACTTCCTTCGGGAATTTCGATAATTGTTTCAAGAGAAATGTCTTTTTCCGGCGAATGGTAGCAATAATACAAAAAACCGACAATTATCGTAAAGAAAAAAGTAAAGAAAATTAACGCTTTTTGCATAAAAACCTAAAAATAACAATTAAGAAATAAAATAAATATCCCAAACCGGCAAAAACATACAAAACTCCAGAAAGCCAAATTAGCATTATTGTTATAAAACATTGCATTAAACGCAAAATGAATCTAACATTGTAATAAGTTCATTTGATTCCGGTTTTGCAACCCAATCGTCCGCATGAACACTTTGACATTTCGTTATCATTTGTGCGTTTATCAGACTTGAAAACATTATAACGATAATTTTAGACAAATTTAATTCTTTTTTAATTTTGTTACACAACGCCAATCCATCCATTCTCGGCATTTCTATATCGGTAACAAGTACAATCGGTTTATCATAATTCATATACTCATCGCGGTGGGCGGATACATGTTCGTATGCGTATTGCCCGTCCACAAAGACGGAAAGATCATTAAATCCCGCTTCTTTCAGGCATCGAATAATTGAATTTCGAATCAGCCCGGAATCTTCGGCAAACAGTAAATGTACATTTGAACGGTTTATTTTCTCTGCATTTTCCGCAATATCTTCTCGAATTTCTTGAATTACAGTTTCAGGAAAATATGTCGCAAGAATCTGTTCCAAATCCAAAACCAAAACTTCTTCGCCGTTTAACGTAACTGAACCGATAATAAACGTTCCTTCGCTTTGGATTATTGAGCAAATCGGCATAAACTGCGTCCAAGAAACCCTATAAATTCTCTTGACGCTGTCAACCCTGAAACTATTGACGCGGTTGTTAAATTCGGTAACGATAACTATTTGATTGTCGTCTTTTTCGGATTTTGTTATTTTTAGCACTGTCGCCATATCAATTAAAGGAATAGTCGATTCGCGTAACTGCAAAACCCCCAAAATACAATCTGGATAATCCGGAAGCGCCGATACTGCCGCAGGATTGAATTTTTGAATAGATTTAACTTTTGCGACGTTTATACCGAACAATTGCTCTTCAACGGTAACCACCAAAAGTTCCATTTCATTAGTTCCGCTCTCAAGAAGAATTCCGTCTTGTTTTTCCATACGATAAACCCTTTTTTTAAATTATTAAAACAAACCGCCAACCGCCTATTTAAAATAATTTATTCCATCTATAAAAACATAAATTATTTTAGATTGTTTATGTTTATTTTATGAAATTTCACCAAAATATCATATAAAATTCGTATCTTGCCGTTAAATTAAGGGATTTTATGAAAGTATCTATAGTAGGCGCAGGACTTGCCGGAAGTGAAGCGGCGTTGATAATCGCAAAAAACGGCATAGAAGTCGATTTATTTGAAATGCGTCCAAAAGTGTTTACACCTGCGCATAAAACCGATAAGCCCGCCGAATTGGTTTGCTCAAATTCACTTAAATCCGATGAATTGCCGACGGCTCACGCTATCCTAAAATACGAACTTATGCGTCTTAAATCGCCGCTTTTGCAAATCGCCTACAAAACTCGCGTCCCAGCCGCAGTCGCTTTGGCTGTAGATCGCAAACTGTTTAGTATAGAAGTTTTAAAAAAAATACAATCGTTTAAAAACATTACATATAAAATTATGGAATGCGACAAACCGCCGATAGAAAATTATGATTTCACGGTAATCGCCACAGGACCGCTTACTTCGCCGCGCTTAACGAATTACTTGGTTGACAGTCTGGGCGCTAAAAAGTTTAATTTTTATGATGCAACCGCTCCGATAATAAGCGCCGACAGCATAGATACAAACACCGCCTTCTTTGCGGACAGATGGAACAAAGGCGGCGGCGATTATCTTAATTGTCCGTTTAACAAAGAACAATACGACAAATTTTACAACGCCTTGCTTTCTGCGGACTTGGTTAAGGCGCACGATTTTGAAAATGCGAAATTTTTTGAAATGTGTCTTCCAATAGAGGTAGCCGCTAAGCGTGGATATGACGTTATGCGGTTTTCCATGATGAAGCCGGTAGGAATTACAAATCCAGAAAACGCTAAACAATATTTCGCCGTTTGCCAATTACGAAAAGAAAATGCAAACGCTTCCGCTTACAATATGGTCGGTTTTCAAACTCGTATGACAATAACAGAGCAAAAAAAAGTTTTTCGTTTAATACCCGGACTTGAAAATGCCGAATTTCTGCGTTTTGGGAGCATACACAGAAATTCATACATAGATTCTCCACAAATTCTAAGTTGTGATTTATCATTTAAAAATATGTCTAACTTATTTATTGCCGGACAACTCTGCGGCAACGAAGGTTATACGGAAAGTATTGCGACCGGACATTTTACCGCACTGTCTATTTTGAATAGAATAAAAAACAGCGAGATTATAGAAATTCCAAACTCCAAAACCGCAATCGGCGCACTCCTTAAGCATATTACGCGTACGACTGATAAATTTACTCCGTCTAATATAAATTTTTCTCTTTTTGAAGAGAAAGAAGAGGGCGTAAAACTTAGAAAAAATGATAAAAAAGAATATTTTTGCAAACGCGCAAAAGAAGAATTTGAGAAATACGAAAAATATCTGTTTTCAAAAGAATTGTTATTTTAAACAAAATAGTATTTTTATATTATAATAAAAACAAAGGGAGAACTATGCCATTCAGAATTAACGGGATAGAAACTGAAGTTGGCGGCAATCTGACAATCGGGCGGCTTTTGAGCGAACGAAACATTGTCCCGAATATTGTCGTTATACAATACAACGGTAAGATTTTACGCAAAGAATTATTTGACACTACGCAGATAATAGACGGCGACAATATTGAGATTTTAAGATTTGTCGGAGGCGGATAATGGATGATTTTCTTGAACTTGCGGGAAAAAAATTCAAATCACGGCTTTTGACGGGGTCGGGAAAATACCATGACGAAAGAATTATTAAAGAAATTCTGGAAACGGCCGACTGCGATATAATAACGGTCGCGTTGAGACGTGTTGATTTTAATAATCCGCAAAATAATATAGTGAATTTTATTCCGCAGGGAAAACAACTTATGCCTAATACTTCAGGAGCGAGAACAGCCGAAGAGGCGGTAAGAATCGCAAAATTATCTAAAGAAATGGGTTACGGGAATTGGATTAAAATTGAAGTTATAAAAGATTCAAAATACCTTCTTCCCGACAATTTGGAAACACTTAAAGCGACCGAAATACTAGTAAACGACGGTTTTGCGGTCTTTGCTTATATGCAGCCGGATTTGGCAATGGGACGGCGTATGGCGCAGGCGGGTGCGACGGCGGTTATGCCTCTCGCAGCGCCGATCGGTTCAAACAAAGGACTTTTGATGAAAGAAACCATTCGCATAATGATTGAAGAAATAGACACGCCGATAATTGTCGATGCCGGAATCGGAAAGCCGTCTCATGCCTGCGAGGCTATGGAAATGGGCGCTGCGGCGATTTTACTTAATACGGCAATTGCGGCAAGCAAAAATCCGGTACTTATGGCTAAGGCGTTCAAGAACGCAGTAGAAGCCGGAAGACTTGGTTTTTTGGCGGGATTCGCCAAAGAATCGTCGGTTTCCGCATCGTCGCCGCTGACGGGTTTTTTGGATTGAAAACAAAAAAATGAAAAATATTATAGAAAAGCTTACGTCGCACAAAATGGCATTTATCGGGGGAATTATACTGACAATTTTGTATGCGGTAATGTTTCTTGCTGAGTTTGTCGCACCATACCATTACGACAGTGAAAGACGAGAACACTCATATATGCCGCCGACAAAATTTCATTTTTTTGATAAGAACGGAAAATTTCACTTTCTTCCGTTTTTTTACGAACAGGAATACGAATTTGACGAATATTACAGACGGGTTTTTGTAGAAAATACGGATAAAATGTACAAATTTTGTTTATTCGCCAAAGGCGAAAGAGTAAAACTTCTGGGAATTTTAAGTATCGACAGACACTTATTCGGCGCAGACGGGCGAATTTACATAATCGGAGCGGATTCCCGCGGACGCGATTTGTTTTCACGAATAGTTTACGGTTCACGGGTTTCGCTTACCATAGGATTTGCGGGCGTATTTTTTTCAATGGTTATAGGTTTGAGCGTCGGCGCTGTCGCAGGGTATTTCGGCGGCGTAATCGACAATATTTTGATGCGGATTTGTGAAATGATAATGCTCATTCCCAGTTTCTTTCTGCTTTTGGCTTTACGGGCGACTTTCCCGCCGCAACTTTCTTCGGTGGAAATATACTTCATGATAGTTTTGATCTTGAGTTTTGTAGGCTGGGCGGGAACGGCAAGGATTATTCGCGGCATGACAAAATCAATCTCGCAACGTGAATTCGTTTTGGCTGCGACGGCAATCGGACAAAATCACCTTACGATAATTTTCAAACATGTTTTGCCGCAAACGCTTTCTTTTGTGGTGGTATCACTGACGCTTTCCATACCGTCGTTTATTTTGATGGAATCCGGACTTTCGCTTATAGGACTTGGCATTCAAGATCCGCACGCAAGCTGGGGAAATTTACTTTCGGACGTTATGAACATAGCCGATATTCATATGCATCCGTGGATGTTAATCCCGGGTGGATTTATTTTTATCACAGTTATGGCGTATAACTTTTTTGGCGACGGGCTTCGCGATGTTTTAGATCCGCACTCTGCGGAAATTTAAAATCAAAAAAAAATATTTCTTTATTTACGATTATAAATATTTTTCAAACAGAAAATATAGTATTTTTATTCAACGAACAACAAAAAGGTTAATAATTTATGAGTAATCGCTACACCGGTATATTTTTGCACATTACATCGCTTCCCGGGAATTTCGGTGTCGGCGATCTCGGTTACGAAGCAAAAAAATGGATTGATTTGCTTTCGCAAAATTCCGTAAAAATTTGGCAGGTCTGCCCTGTTTGTCCTACGGTTTATGGAAATTCACCATACAGCACCCCTTGCGCGTTTGCCGGCAACCCACTTTTAATTTCGCTTGAAGTTTTGCGCGACTGGGGTTATTTGAAAAACGACGATCTGAAAAATTTTGGCAAAAAACTACCCGACGATTTTGTAGATTTTGAAAATTCGCTTGAAGCGAAAAACAAACTGTTCAGAAAGGCGTTTGCAAATTTTACTCCGACTGGCGATTATCAAAAATTCTGCGAAGACGAAAATTATTGGCTTGAACCATATGTTTTATTTATGTCGCTTAGCAAAAAATTCGGGACTATTCATTGGAGCAAGTGGACTAATGATTTCGCGAAATACGACAAAAACACGATTGAAAAATACTCGTCCGATAACAAAACCGAATTGGATTATTACCGATTTGTACAATTTATTTTCCAGTCGCAATGGTTTGATATTAAAAATTACGCAAACGATCACGGGGTTAGAATCTTTGGCGACGTTCCATATTATGTTTCTTACGAAAGCAGCGACGTTTGGTCCAATCAACGCTTGTTTGAATTAGACGACAAAGGGGAACAAATTCGTGTCGGCGGAGTTCCGCCGGATTATTTCAGTCAATACGGACAACTTTGGGGAACGCCGCTTTATCGTTGGGAAAGAATAAAAGATACCGGCTATGAATGGTGGATGAACCGTATAAAAAGAGCGTTTTTTTACAACGACATCGTGCGAATTGATCATTTTAGAGCGTTTGAGTCATACTGGGCGATTAACGCAGAAGACAAAACGGCAAAAAACGGCGTTTGGGAAAAAGGTCCGGGTAACGAATTTTTCGCTTTAATTAAACAAAAATTCGGCAACGGTATCGAATTGATAGCTGAGGATTTGGGAGTAATTACTGACGAGGTCAACAAACTGCGCGACAGCGAAAACTTGTGCGGAATGAAAGTTTTTCAATTTGCTTTTGACGGCAACTCTGACAATTACTATCTGCCTTATAACTGCAACAGACAAAGCGTTATGTATTCCGGAACGCACGACAACGACACGATTTTAGGCTGGTATAAATCTCTTGACGAGTATGCTAAAAACCGTGTAAAAGATTATGTTTCGGCAAAATCAGACGAAGAAATTCTTCAAAAAACCATCCGTGAAGTGCTTGCATCGGCGTCAATTTATGCAATTTTACAACTTGCCGATTTATTAGGACTTGGAAACGAGGCGAGATTTAACACTCCCGGAACAGTCGATAACAAAAATTGGGCGTGGCGTTTCAAATGGGATATGATAAAACAAAGTTCGTTCGACAATTTGAAAAAGATGATACAAATTTTCGGCAGAGGATGAAAACGAATTTAACGAACAGAAGTAAAAACCGAGTAATAACAACAAAAGGCAGAAATAGGACACGTCCAAACAATTAAAGGCAGTTTTGCCGCACTTCCCTATCAATTTCTAAAATCTGTTCCACACTTTCTGCGGTTTGACGATTGTGCTTATTAAGCGCCGTTTCTACAATTTCGGCGATTTGTGTAAATTTGATCTCTTTACCGATAAATTTCGCAACGGCGACCTCGTTTGCCGCGTTCAACACGCAAGGAAGCGTTCCGCCAGCCTTTCCCGCCTGAATACAAAGCCGCAAACAGGGAAATTTATCCAAATCCGGCTCAAAAAACGTTAATTGACCTATTTTTGCCAAATCCAACCTTGGCGTCGGCATCATATATTTTCTGTCAGGATATGTAAGCGCATATTGTATCGGCAATTCCATGTCTGGATAACCGCATTGAGCCAAAACCGCGCCGTCTATAAAAGTTACCATAGAATGAATTATAGACTGCGGATGAACTACAACGTTTATTTTGTCATAATTTACCTTGTATAAGTGGTACGCTTCAATTACTTCAAATCCCTTGTTCATAAGCGTCGCAGAATCAATTGTAATTTTTGCGCCCATCGCCCAAGTCGGATGTTTTAGCGCTTTCTCAGGAGTAATTTCACTGAATTTTTCTTTCTGAAGTTCGCGAAAAGGACCGCCGCTTGCGGTAACGGTAATAGATTCCAATTCTTTACGGTTTTCTCCGTGAATACACTGCAGAATCGCCGAATGTTCGCTGTCGATAGGAACTATACTGCCGCCGAATTCTGCAAGTAGTCCGTCAATTATCTCTCCGCCGACAACCAAACTTTCCTTGTTTGCCAAAGCAACTTTTTTTCCGCGTTTAAGCGCCGCCGCGGTGGGTGCAAACCCTGCCGAGCCGACAATCGCGTTAACCAAAACATCATATTCGCAATTTTTAACCATTTCTACCAATTTATCATGCCCGAAATAAAATTCAACGGCTGAAAAACTGCCGTTGAATTTTATTTCGGTGTTGATGTTAGCAATCGCACAATATTTTATTGTATCGAACTGCGAAAGTATGCTTTTCCCTTTATCCGTATTATTGTTAAACGAAATTCCGACTAATTCAAAGTCGCCGGGGTATCGCTTAACGCAGTTTATTGTGGATTGTCCGATTGAGCCGCTTGCTCCCAAAAGCAATATTTTTCGCATTTAATTTTCCTCTGAAAAAGTTGTTTTGCAATAATAGTTTTTTATGGTTTTTGAGATATGTTTTTTATGAGAATCTATATTTTTATGAAAAGAATCATTGTCGATATTATCAATACCTGTAATTTTATTTTTGATAATATAAGTGTCAAATATTGATTCAATTTTTTCTTTTGATAAATTAGCTTCTATGTGTTCATTAATTTGGTCATCTTCTTTTTGAAAATACTCATAGCTATCAACATCAGTTTTTTTTATATCGTAAAATCCCATGCTCTCGCCCCGCAAATAAATTTTATATTAATCTTAATATAATACAAAACATTTTGTGATTCTACAATAAAATAATAAATAATTTCACGCAATATCAAGAATTATGATAATTAATCTATTTACTTTAGTTGTTTGGTGACATATCTTATAAGTCCCTGTGCAAAGATATTTTAGGGAATTATCCCGATGTCTCCCCATTTGCCGAAATTAACGACTAAAAGTGTTTAGAATATACGTTTTTTCGGGAAATATCAGCAGTTATTTTGCGCAAATAATATTTTTTGTAAAAAATTAGGGAAAATACCGCACTAAACACTTGGGGACATATCGCGACACTTCCCATAACAATGTATTGTAATCGTAAATAACCGAACAGACAGGTTTTGATTCTTAGGAGAAAGAAATTGTATAAAAAGGAAATTACAATTGTATCTTTTATGTTTATTTGTGGTATGTCTTTGTTTGCACAAGAAGATAACTCAGATAAAAGACGTTTGAGTTTTGGGTTTCGACTTGGTGGAGGTATAGGGCTTTCTGTTCCGAGTAAAGAATACAAAGAAGCATTTTTGAACGATGATACAGTATTATGGATTCTTGACGATGACGGAAATTATATCGGGGAAATGACAGCTAGAGAATACGGCATTATTCTCCGATGGAACTACGGAGATGAATCATTTAATTTTGCTCCTTTTGTGAGTCTGCAATTAACCAACTTTTTTGCGGTTCAAACTGAAATGCTTTTCACCAAATACGGTTATATCAGTTTTGATAACTTTGGCATACTGCATGTGTTTGGTGACTTTTTAAACTCTGATGATGAATATATTGAACCGGATACTTGTAGAAACGAATTAAAACAGAGTAGACATGCCTTAATTTTCCCAATTTTGGCAAAATTGACTTTTCGTCCGGGCAACCTTTCAATTCAAGCATTTGCCGGTCCGCATTTTACCATAAATATTGGAAAGTTCAGCGAAAAAATTGACGGTAGAATAAAAAAATATAACGATGATAAAGATTATTATCAAGAAAAACCGTGGTATCCCCCAATAGGATTGACGACGGGTGCAAATTTTGGTGTAAAAACAAAGATGGGCATTTTATTTTTAGATGCCAGATATTTCACCGACCTCGGTTATTTTAGACACGTTGACGATTCTTTTAAATGGGTTCGTCGAGCCGGATTAAGTTTAACCGCAGGATATGAGTTTGCACTTAACTCAAAGAATTCTTCGGAACATTAAAGTTTTTTGATTTGGAATTGACGAAACTTTACGACTTGCTATGCCTTCTAGTCGAAGGAACAGCAAGTCGAACATATACAAGATTTTCCTGATTATTAGTTTGCTTTGATTCTACAACTTTCCAATCTGATTAACAGTCTTTTCAAGTGTCGAATCTTCGGATTGTATCGCTTTTGAAAGTATATCATAATTTCTGTGCGCAGAAATCATATCGACCATCGTTTTTATGCTGTCCACATTTGAACTTTCCAAATATCCTTGTTGAATTACATATCCGTCCGAACGTACCACAGGATTATTGGGCCTGCTAACTAAATATACATTCAATAATTTCTTCGTTAAAAAAAGTATTAGTGATGCTATTACCATATCAATCGCTTTCGAATAACGACACGTCTTACGATTAAATCTTGCAAGCTTGCGCCTAATCTTTGCATTCATGCTTTCCACAAAGCAAGTTTCAGATTTCCCTATCAAATGGCGTTGGGCTATATTTACTTTATCGTAAGCATAGTTTCCGTCTGTGCAAAGATATTTTATCTT
>JAIRUI010000068.1 GCA_031254455.1 Chitinispirillales bacterium
AAGCCGGGAAAGAAGCGCAAGAAAAATTAACAGCAGGGCTTGAAGAATTAAAAATCTCTTTTTATAAGATAAACACATCAGGGGAATATAAAGACCCAAACGAGCATTTAACCGCTAACCGCGAGGTTTTTACCGCGCTTGTGAACAGCGACCCGGCAAAAGTTGCCCAGCAGGAAGCGGAATCTGTAAAAACAAAATATCTTGAAACGGCAACGGCATATCATATAAATGCGCTTATGGGGGAAATAGCCGCCAGCGCAAATACTCCGGCAATATCGACCGGGTTCAATCTGCTTGACGAAGCGTTAGACGGCGGGTTATACGAGGGGTTTTATGTTATCGGGGCTATAAGTTCATTGGGTAAGACAACTTTCGTTTTACAAGTAGCTGACCAAATAGCGAAGCGGGGGTATGACGTACTCATGTTCAGCCTTGAAATGTCGCGTTATGAGTTGATGGCAAAGAGTATAAGCCGGTTAACTTTTGAAAATTGCGGCGGAAAATCAGAAAACGCCAAAACGGTACGTGGCATATTGGCGGGTTCAAGAAGAAAAAATTATAGCTTCGAAGAAAAAGAATTAATAAATAAAAGCATATCGGATTATGCGGAGTACAGCGAGTATATTTATATTCATGAGGGTATAGGCGATATAGGCGTTGGGGAAGTGCGGCAGGAAGTACAGAAACATATTTCTTTTACAGGTAATACGCCGGTTGTGATTATAGATTATCTGCAAATATTAGCTCCGTATGACATGAGAGGCACGGACAAACAAAATACCGATAAAGCCGTGCTTGAATTAAAGCGGTTAAGCCGGGATAAAAAAATACCGGTCATAGCAATCTCCAGCTTTAACCGCGATAATTATACCGCGCCGGTTAATTTAGCGTCGTTTAAAGAATCCGGAGCGATAGAGTACAGCAGCGATATTTTGTTAGGGCTTCAGCTTGCGGGAATGGACGAACTAAATCAAAGCGATAACAAGCGAACGGAAACGACAAAAATGATAGAAGAAAAGAAGTCTGCCGACCCGCGCAGGGCGCAGCTTAAAATATTGAAAAACCGCACCGGAAAAGTAGGCGCAAGTCTTTATTATGACTATTACCCGATGTTTAATACGTTCAAAGAAAGTAAAGAACCAAAGGCAGGAACAGATTGGAACGATGATAGGAGACCAACTATGAAAAGTCAAGTGATTTTTGAGAAAAATATCAATGTAAATTTTGGTAATTGCTTGTGAGAATAAAAAGGCGCGACAAAAAGACCGTCTATTTGCGAATTTTTTTGACAGTCGGGGTTCCGCGACTGCGGACGCGGGAGTTTATCGCATTGGTTTTCCAAAGTGATGAAAAAGAAAACGGCGCGGGTATTCACGTTCCCACACCGTCATCACTTTTCTAAAACCTTGTAAGCCGCTCAGGTCGCACTCCTGCGTCGCCTTATCCTGCCAACAAGTAAAAGCAATTATAGTATGGGAAGAACGATTAGGGTTTATTCAAAATCACGGCAAATCAAATGCCATATTATTTTTGAGCATCGCAAAAATCACGCGGGTGAGTTTCCCCGCAACATGACCGAGAGCTTTGTAATGACGCTTTTTTTCGGAAAGTTTCAAATTGTAATATTCGCCGAAAGTGGCGTTATTCATTGAAACATTCCAGGCAGCATTAACGAGTGCGTATCGCAAGAACGCCGAACCGCGCTTTGACATTTTTGTACTCGCGGCGCGAAAGTTTCCCGATTGCTTTGTCGCCGGGTCAAGTCCGGCAAACGCGATGAGTTGGTCTGGGCGGCGGAAACGGGAAATATCACCGATTTCAGAAAAAATCATTGCGCCGTCAATAACACCGATTCCGGGTATAGTTTTGAGTACGGTATCAATGTTATCCCATAACTCTGCTAAATGCTTTTTGGTGTCGTCAATTTGGGATTCAATCAGGCGGATTTGAGCGATTGTATAGGCGATTTGAAAACTTTTATCATTGTTAATATTGCCGATTGATTTCTTCGCCAATGCCTTCAATTCTTCCGCCTTGGCTCTGCCGAAATGCCCGTGAGAAGCCGATTTTAAGACATTTTCAAGTTTTGCCACATTGGTTTTCGCAATGACCGTAGGCGATGGAAATTCTGTTAAAACAGCGTAAGAACCCTTGCCGTGGACAGTGCTGAACAGCGTATGATATTCGGGAAAAACGACATCAAGATATGACACAAGCTGAGTTTTAAGCCGTGCGTTTTGCTTTTTGAGCGACTGGCGAAAGCGGCAAATACCGCGCAGTTCGAGTACGCTCAACTCTTGCGATTCGAGTAAGCGGTATTCTTCTTGGAATAAATATTTGCATATTCCTTTGCTGTCGATTTTGTCTGTCTTGGCATTTCTGATACGCTTGCGGCTCATGCCGGACGTTTCAATCGGGTTGATGAGGGCGATTTTATAGCCTTGTTCCGATAAAAAAGCAATCAAATTTTCGCCGTAAACACCCGTTGATTCAAGACCGACCACCACATCGTTTTTGGGGAACTTCCTGAACTTCGACAGAAGCAAATTATACCCGTCAATATTGTTCGCAAAAGAAAACGGCGGCGTTAAAATCTTATTGTTCTCTGAAGTGACACAGGCATAGTGGGATTGCTTGGCGACATCAACGCCAACATATTTCATATTAAACCTCCGCTAAAAAAACTCACAACCTTGCGTTCAAGCCGCGTAGAAATTACCCAAATATCCTGGTTTGTGATAAGAACTTCTGCACTTTGCAGGCTCAACCAACTATTAAAATTCACGGTAATTCTGCGGCAGTAGTCTCCTGTTGAGCAGTCCGATTTCTCGGCCGCATTAGATTATGAAATGTCCGCAGGTTGCTATTACCATTATGCATCACAGTGCATATAGCTAAACCAAATCTTTACCAAAATTTTTGAAAGGAGACGTATGATTTAGCTGTGAATATATCATACCAAAGGATTATGGGTTTTATATACAACGGAATACCGTCGCAAAACATGAAAATCCGCGCCCGGCTGACGGATTGGCAGATGTCTCCCTCCCTGCGGAATTCGTATGTAACAGTACCCGGCAAAGTCGGTATTGCGGACTTTGGCTGCGACAGTACGGAAAAGCACATTGTTATTAAGTGCGGAGTAAATCCGCAGCACAGTTTTGCGGATTTAGTGTCGGTATTAGACGGTGCGGCAGAGTGGCTTGACCCGTCGCGGGGACTTGGGGAGTTAATACTCGACGATGTGTCCGACAGATATTTCATGGCGCGGCTTTCGGAAGCTGTGGACTGTGAACGGCTGCTGCGGACAGCCGGAGCGTTTGATTTG
>JAIRUI010000069.1 GCA_031254455.1 Chitinispirillales bacterium
TATTCGCTCTCTTTTGAAATTGCTTCCTGAATTTTTTCGATTTCTCCTTTTAGTTCCTCAATGATTCCGGTTAAATATACTTTTTCCCGTTCCTGTGTATAATTAAATTCCGGGACAGAATTTACATCAGGCATACCCATAAAATAAACTCCTAACTTTTACAAATTTTCACTATTATTTTATATTTATACAGTGAGAAATTAATTATACCATATCCCGAAAAAAAATGCAATAGGTTAATTAAAATTTTTTGCTGTTATCGCAAATTTTGTTACTACTCAGCGAAAGGGAAAAAAAGATTGCATTTCCGAAACTTTTATGGTAAAATAGAAACATAGAAGGGCGGTGAGATTTTGGCAAGAAACTATGAAAAAGATTTGTATAACCACAATCAGGAACTAATAAAAGAAAATGAAAGGCTAAAGGCAAAGGCAGCCAAAATCGAAACTGAAACAGCAAATAAATATTTAGGAATAATAGACAGATTAAACGAAACGATAGAAACAGTGCTGGAAAAATGCGGCGCACTTGAGGAACGAGTGTTAAAGTTGGAAACGGAAAACGAGAGAATGCGGAAGCAACTGAACAATGACAGTAGCAATTCGAGCAAACCGCCGTCAAGCGATGATAAGCCAAATGCGCCGAACACATATAACGGCAGAACAAAGAGCGGAAAAAAGAGCGGCGGGCAAACCGGACATAAGGGGAATCGGTTAAATCGCGTAGTGATAGAAGAAAAAATATCCAGTGGGCAAATGAAACGAGAAATCGTAAACCATGGTATGCCTGTGGGTAATTATGTTTCTAAGTATGTTATTGATGTAAAGTTAGAAACATTCGCAATCGAACATCGGTTTTACGATAATGCAGATATTCCCAAAGAATTACGCCCTGAAGTTCAATACGGTACAGGAATCAAATCATTTGTGGCGACGCTTGCCGGACAGGGTCTTGTGTCAAGCAGTCGAATCGTAGATATGCTTTCGGCTTGGACGAATGGCGCGATAGAACTATCGGATGGTACAATCTACAACTTTTTGTCGGAGTTCAACGGCAAATCAGCAGCTTTTATTGAGAACACCAAGAGTAAACTGCTAAACAATACAATTATGAACGTTGACGAAACAGGAGCGCGAGTAAACGGTCGCAATATGTTTTTCAGGAATTACAGTGGCACAAAGCACGTTCTTTATACAGCCAATCAAACAAAAGGCAAAAAAGCCATAGAAGATGATAACATTCTGCCGCAGTATGTTGGAATCTTGATTCATGACCACAACACGGTCAACTACAATTACGGTGGAGGCAACTCCGAGTGCAATGTCCATCTTATCAGGTATCTGAAAGCGAACTCAGACAATACGCATCACCTCTGGTCGGAAGATATGATTGAGTTTCTTCTGTCGCTGAAAAGGTCGAGGGAACTTGCGATTGCCTTTGGCGCGAAATCATTTGAGCAAGCCGATTCAGAGGGCTATCTAAAACGATATGACGAAATCGTTTCGGCGGGATTTGAGGTAAACAAAGACACAAAATCACGATTCTACCGCGACGAAGAGAGGAAGCTCCTTAAAAGGCTGAAAAAGTACCGTGACAATCATCTGTTGTTTGCGGTCAACTTCACCGTGCCGTTCGATAATAATTTATCCGAACGTGATTTACGCATGGTCAAAGCTAAGCAGAAAGTATCCGGTTGTTTCAGAAGCCTCGGCGGCGCGAAAGTTTTCGCCAATCTCATGTCCGTCATCAAAACTGCTCTCAAGCAAAATATTTCCCCTTTCTCCGCCGTTACTTCCGTTTTCAATCAAAATTGTTGCTTACAATAGGCTGAGTAGTAACGAAAAGGTTACAGTACAGCAGGGGGTTGACAAAATAAAGAAAAAGAATTAAAATAGAGATATGAAAAATTACGAAAAGAGCGTATTTGCTCAATTAGAAGAAACGATAGAAGAAAAGGAAGGACTAAAAGCGGAGAACAAGAAATTGCGAGAAGAAAACAGGCATTTTCAAGGAGAAGTAAATCGACTTGAAAGTCGAGTGAGGACAATGGAAAAAACGCTTGAAGAGAGAATAGCAAAAGCAGTAAGTGCGGCAGTAGAAACGGCGGTGCAGCCATTGTGCATGGAAATAGAGGGAAAAGACAAAGAAATCAGTCGATTGAAAAGTATAATAGACAAGGATTCGTCAAATTCAGGGAAACCGCCGAGTAGCGATGGATTCAAGAAGATACCGAACAACCGAGAGCCGAGCGGAAGGAAACGGGGAGGACAGGCAGGACACAAGGGAAGCACATTGGTAGTGCCGAAAAATCTTGAAGAACTGGTGCGAGAAGAGAAAGCAGAACACAAGATAGTGGATATGACAAACGGAGCGGAGAAATATATAACGAAATGGTCGATAGACATAAAAACGAAAGTGATATACACAGAGTACCGTTGCCCTGTGAGAGAAATACCCACCATAAATTACGGAAACGAAATGAAAGCATATGCAACGCTTTTGATGAATGAGGGATTTATGTCACTTGACAGAGTAAGCAGTTTTATGAGTGAGATAACATACGGTCAAGTTGCACCGTCAGTAGCGACGCTGGAAAAAATCAACAAAGAGCTCTCAGATAAGGTTGATGTTGAGGCGTTAAAAAATGATTTGCTTAACGGCGAGGTGATGAATATTGATGAATCACCGATGAAAAGCGCGGAAAAACTTTTAGACGGTGTGCTTGAAACATCTGAAAAAACGACTTTCGACGTGACAATCCGAACACACTCAAACGCAACGACAACCTTTTACACGGTCAATCCCCGCAAAGACGACGAGGGTATCGAGAGAGATGGAATAATACCATCATTTCACGGAATATTTTCGCATGACCATGATAGGAAATATTACAAATACGGCAACTCTGCACTTCACGCGACATGCTGTGCGCATCTTTCGCGGGAGTTGAGGGGGCTTTATGAATTGTACAATATTTCGTGGGCGGCAGATTTCAGAAAGTTCATAAATGAAATGAACGCCTACAAAGAATCCACGGAGTTTTGTTCGGACGACCAATTAGAAGATTTTGAGCGAAGATATGATGATTTGGTGGCGAATGGAGCAAAAATCCTTGGGAGCGTCCCTAATATTTTCGGTCGTGATGAACTGAGAAAAGTGATTAATCGACTGACCGATTACAAGCAAAATTATTTGCTTTTTATCAAGGATTACAGGGCGCCTTTCACTAATAATTTAGCTGAACGCGATTTGCGCCCATGCAAAACCAAGCAAAAAGTTTCCGGCTGTTTCCGCTCTTGGGACGGTCTTAATAATTTTGCTCTCATTCGTTCCCTTATTTCTACTGCCAAAAAGCGTTCTCTCAATTTATTTGTTACTTTTTCTTCCTTGTTTTCTAACAAAATTTCTTTCCCCGCTGAACTGTAACTTATTCAAATAAAAAATTTCAGGTTTTTTGAAAAAACTGTTGAAAATATATTTTAAATATGATATAATATTATTTACTGCTATTATAAATAGCTTGATTAAAATAAAAAAGTTTATAATAATATAACGAGGTACAGCCAAAATGAAAGAAACAATTCATCCCGAATATTACGACGTAACAGTAAAATGCGCGTGCGGAGAACAAATAGTAACCCGCTCAACAAAAAAAGATATAAAAGTCGATATCTGCTCAAAATGCCATCCGTTCTTTACCGGCAAGCAGAAATTTGTTGACGCTGGCGGCAGAGTAGATAAATTTAAAAGACGTTACGGCG
>JAIRUI010000070.1 GCA_031254455.1 Chitinispirillales bacterium
GTAAGCGATTTGTTTGTTACTTTCACTACCGAACCCCGCGAGGGACCTATAGCGATCGCCAAACCGCAGAAATCAGACAGGAAGTACGGAATAATACTTGAGAAGGCTGTTGTTTCTCAATCTGCAAAGATTTCGGTAAAAACACCCGAACAGGTGCAAATTACCCTTATTATTTATGACAACATCGGCAATGTGGTGTTTGAATCCAAGAGCGGAAACAACAAAGAGATATTTTGGAATTTGACGAATAACGCGGGCAGAAACGTAGCGAACGGCACTTATCTGATAATCGCTGAAGCCAAAGGTGCAAGCGGAAAGACATATAAGTATTCAGTGAAATTAGGTGTGAAACGATAATGCGATGGCTGAATTGCTTCGCTGCGTTCGCAATGACGGAGAAAAAAGCGGGTGACGACAATTCGTCATTGCAAAAAGTGCAACGACTTTCCGCCTAAGGGCAAAAGTAGAGCAATCCATAAAACAAGCAATGGCGGATAGAAATATCCGGCTTTTAGCTTACTTTACTTCGACAATTTTGTTTTCGCTCAAATACCAAATATATCCGATAACTTTTTTATATCCCATTCTTTGCAAAATTTCGGCGTATTTTTTTACTTGACTTTTGTGCATTTCGTCTTGTTTCCCGGATTTATAATCGACGACGATAACAGAATCGCCGTTTTTATTCATCATAATTCTATCGGGACGATATACCGTTTTATCCGCTATAATGCAAGATTCGTTAAAAACCTCAAAATCTTTGGCAAACCACCGCTCTTTATTTTGCTCTTTTATGTAAGTTTCTATTTTTTCTATAGTTTTTATCTTTTCTTCAGCATCAATTTCTCCGCTTGAAACAAGTCTTTCCACCGCATTCTCAATGTCTGAAAATTCAATAACGTTTTCAAATATTTTATGTATTAAATTTCCCTCTTTCGTTTTTTGAGCGAAATTGCCGCCGACGGCAAGCGATTCGTTTATAGTTCGCGCAATAAATTCTTTATTATCCGAAGTTCTTTCTTTTTGCACAAAAGCGATATTGGAGATTTTTTCGCAGATTTCTTTGACTTCCGTTTGATTTTCATGCGGCGCGATATCGTCAACCGAACAACTTGCTTGGACATTCAGAAATTCTTTTACATTATTAGGAACGGTTTTCGGCTTATCGGACAATTTTTGGGCGATAACGCAGAGATTATTTTTGGCTCTGGTAAGCGCTACGTAAAGAATATTCAAATTATCCATCTGAGAATAAATTGTCTCTTGTGCGTATTCGTCCGCAAAGTCCGAATTTCCCATAATCGCGCTGTATTCAATAGGTAAAAGTGCGAAATTAAACGGCTTTTCTTTGTTTTCTCTTTCACACCAAACGATATTTTGCTTAATACCGTTTGAATGTTCTTTTAATTCCCAATCGCAAAACGGGATAATAACCGAATGAAATTCCAATCCTTTCGATTTATGAATAGTCATCGCCAGAATCTCATTGTCTTTTCTTTCTTTAGTCGGCAATGGAAGTGTTTTTTTTGATAACTTCTCTTCCCAGAAATCTATAAAAGCCCCGACATCAGAAACGTTTTTTGAAACAAAATCCAAAACATTATCCATGAACGCAAACAAAAACGCCGAGTTTTTTTCCGTCTCAAACTTAAAAAACGCACACAATTTGACAATTAAATCGTAAAGCGGCAAAGATGAAAATTCTTCTCTTATTTCCTTTGTTATTTCCAAACATTTTTCTGCATTGACGTCTTTTGCTTCCAATTTTCCCAAGTTTATACATAAATTAGCCATAGAGACGTAATCCTGCGGATTTAAAATAATTTTAAGCGCAAAAATAATCATTTTCAATTCTTTTGAATTGGCGAACAAATATGCATTTTCGGAGACGATTTTAACGCTTGACAATTTGTCCGGCAGTTTTTTCGGCAATTTTCTCGCAATCGTTTCTATCTGTTTATTTTTTCTGCACAAAATACAAATATCATTCGATTTGACGCCTTTATCCAAAAGCAGCTTTATCTTTTGGGCTATCATTTCCATAACAATATCGTCATAGTCCTTGTCGTTTTCTCCGTCTTTGGATTTTCCTTTGCCGCTTCTTTCCGTAAAATCTACAGAAAAAAAGCCTTTTTTTACACAATCGTTTTGGTATTTAATGCCTTTGATAACATCGCCGTAAGCTTTTTTGAAAGGTTTGGCGTCATTATCCTGTAAAATTTCCGCCGAATACGAAAAAACTCTATTGTTAAACTCTACGATATTTTTCAAACTCCTGTAATTCACGTCCAAAGATTTATATTCTATACGCTCATTCTCTTTATAGCCGCGTTTTTCAAATTCATCTTTAATATCGTTCAGGATTCTCCAATCTCCGTTTCTGAATCTGTATATCGACTGCTTAACATCGCCTACCAGCATTGCAAAATTCCCCTGCGGCAAAATAATCCCAAAAATTAAGTTTTTAAAAATTTCCCATTGTAATTGCGAAGTATCTTGAAATTCGTCGATAACAATACTGTGAATATTAGCGCCTATTTTTTCAAAAATAAAAGACGCGTCTTCTTCTTTTACAAATTTACTCAAAAGCTGATTTACATTCCCCAAAATAAATCGGTTCATATCTTTGCTTTGTTCGTTTATTTTATTGGAAATATCGCTCAAAAGTTGTAATTGATAAATAAATTTAAGAAAAAGTCTTGACGAGTTATACTTTTTTTCATTTGTGTATCTGTAATTTTCTGTTTTTTTTAGCAGATTAAAACACAACATATCCGCATCGTTACCGTTTTCACCGTTCAAAACCTTACCGACATAATTGTTAGGCGCGTTGAAATCTTTGTTTTTTATTTTTTTAAAGAAACTTGGAACGCCCCTTGTCTTCTGATAAAATTCTTCATCGGGTAATTCCATTTTAAAAAAATCATTTGCAAAATTTATCATAGTTTTTTCATATTGCGATATAAATTCCCTGCAATTTTTTATCGTTTCTTTAATTTCCCAGTTTCTTTCTTGTAAATCGGTATTTATTTTATTTTCATATTTTTGGAATTGTTCCTTGAAAATATTTTCGGCAAAATTTCTCAAATCTCTTTCAATAGACCATTTGCTGTTTTCTAATTTATACTCGACAAAATCTATAAGCCGTTCAAACGTTTCATCGCCGTCTTTCACTGAGTTTATCATCGTTTTTACGGCGTTTCTTATAGGAAATTCGCTGTCTATTTCTATATCGAATTTTGAACTTATACCTAATTCTACAGTTAAATTACGCAGAACTTTTTGCAAAAATCCGTCTATTGTGCATATGTTAAAATTTCCGTAATCAAGTAAAATAGCTTTTTGGGCGACTTTCGCCCTTTTGGCTATTTCATTTTCGTCAATATCTAATTTCTCAATTAAAGGTTTAAGATAATCGCTTGGTTTTTTGTTTGTATATTTCTTATGAGCCAACTCGTCGAGTTTTTGTAAAATCCTCTCTTTCATTTCATTTGCGGCGTCATTGGTAAAAGTTACCGCCAATATGTGGCGATAAGCGTATTCCGGCGTATTATTCGTTTCAAGCAATTGTGTTATATAATTAAGAGCAAGGGTAAACGTTTTTCCGCTTCCGGCGGACGCATGGTAAACCGTAATTTTTTTTCCGTTCATTTTGTCTTCTCCGTTATTTTCAAAAAATACGTCTCGCTGCAAGTAATTCCGCATTTTCCCGTCAATATATTGGAATTTACTTCGATACCGAATAAATTAAAGGAAAAGAATTTAGCGAGAGGGCGGGAGAAAGGTTTGAATCCGTTTTTGTTTGAGCAAAATATTATTTTATGGTAAAACGGAGAAAATTTATGATGGATATTTCACGCTCGCTTATTGATTTAACGCTGGATTTGGTCGCAACAAATTCCGTAATCGGAAACGAAAAAGAACTTGCCGACACGGTTTTTGATATTTTTTCAAAAAATGAATTAAAGATCGAACGGGTTGGAAATTCGATAACCGCACGGCTTGATATGAAAAAAGAAAAAACTATCGCGCTCGTAGGGCATTTGGATACCGTACCGCAAAATTGTAAACAAAGCGCGGTAAAAATCGAAAACGACAATCTGACAGGGCTTGGTTCTTGTGATATGAAAAGCGGAATCGCCTGCGCTTTAAAAATTTTATACGAAATAAAAACGGGAATTATAAAGCCGTCAAAAAATATCGTTTTTGTGTTTTACGACGGAGAAGAAGGACCTCTCCCAAATGGGATTACGCGGCTAATTTCTCAAAATAAACTTCAAAATATTGATTTTGCGTATGTTTTAGAGCCGACTTGCTCTAAATATTCCGTCGGATGTCTTGGAACATTGACCGTAAAAGTAGAGATTTGTGGAATTTCGGCGCATTCGGCAAATCCTAAAATCGGCGAAAACGCTTTGAGTAAGGCGGCTGAAATAATAAGAAAAATAGAAAAAATCGACGCAGGTTTGAGCAAGCCCCAGAAAATCGACAAAATGTCGTTTTATGAAACTATAAACGTAACGCAGATTTCCACCGAAAACGCTTCAAACGTTATTCCGCAGAAAGTGAATTTAACGATAAACTTTCGGTTTTCGCCAAAACGTTCGTCAGAAAACGCAAAAGAATTTATTTATTCAATAATCGACAAAAATTCCGTTTATTTTATGGACTGTGCAAATTCGTGTTCGGCTGATTTACAAAAAACAGCAGAGTTTCTGCAAAACGGAGTGGAAAGAGAAATTATGCAGGCGTGGACGGATATTGCACAATTGAATGCGGCTGGAATTTCGGCGGTTAATTTCGGTGCGGGCGACATAAAATTCGCTCACAAACCCGAAGAATTTGTGTCGATTTCTGCGCTTGAAAAATTTTACGAATTACTAAAATTACACGTTTGAGGAGGAAATATGAGTTTAAGCAAGACGCTTCAGTCTCCGGAAATTTTTTTGCAAACCGCAGGGAAATCCTTTGACGAAATAAAGAAAATCCTTACGGTTAAAGGCGGCGAATATTATACACAAAATCCGCAGGAAAGCGAATTGATAAAAAACAATCTTTTGAGTTTCGGACTGCCTTGCGACGCGAAAACGGTGAAAAAAGTACAGGAAAACATTATTTATCATTACGTCGAAAAAATATTTCCGTTTACCGGAACTCCGGCGCAGCTTGCAGAATTTATAGAAAAGCGAATTGATTTCTTTGATGCGAGAAATTTAATTTCGGCGGCGCTCAAAAACGGTTCGGTTTTAATCGCAACGCCGCACTTCGCAGGAGTGGAATGTATTACGCCTACTATCGCTTATATGAAATTTTTAGTGAATGCAGTACTGAAATTCAAAACGCAAAATTTATCCGATAAATCCCATAATTTTGCAAAATCAATGGAAGAAAGCGGCTTATTCGCGCCGATAAATTTTATAGAATTAGGCAAACCCGGTTCGCAAGGCGCGCTTTTGATGGCGAACGCCCTCAAAAAAAAGGAAGTTTTGTTCAGTGTTTTCGACGAAGAAACTCCATATTCGAAACCTGTAAAATTGTTTGGCAAGAACGTTTTGGGCGGTGCGGGACTTGATAAAATACTGAAATTTGTGGACGATAATTTTTCTGTTTTCACGGTATTTATGATAAGAAACGGAGAAAATTACGAAATGAAACTCCTGCCGATAGACGTAAAAAGTGAAAATCCTATTCAAAAAATGTATGAAAATTTGGAAAAAGTTTTAGAAAAAAACTTTGTTCAATGGTATTTTTTGCACGAAGAAATTCCGTTTGTCGATTAGCGTTTTGCTAATACGTTCAAATACGAAATCGCTTGCTGCGATGTTTGCATTTCTTCGTTATCGACTCCGGCAAAAGCTAAAATTACGGGAACGTCGTTATATACAACCCAACTTTTACACAATACGATTTCATCAATAAGTTGATTTATTCCCCAACTCGCATAACCCATAAAAAGCCGATTTTCATATTCGTCGGAATCCAGCATTTCGTCAAGTGTTTTCCAATGTCCGCCGAGACGTATTCCCTGAACTATCTCCCGTCCTCCTACAAGTGAAAACGAAATTATATTCAAATCGGATTCTTCAACAGGACCTCCGGCAAAAATTCGCCGCTTTGCAGAATGAAAACGCTTGTCGATATTATCAAATAATTCTTTAACCGGTACGATTATAGGACGGTTTATTATAAATCCCAATACCGAATCCGGAGATATTGCCGAAATTAAGATAAGTGAATTTTTGAAATACTCGTCGTCTATTTCCGGAGACGCCACAAGTATGGTTCCCAAATCTATTTTGAACGGATTTTCGCCTTTTACCCAAATCATTCGCTTCTCCTTTCAAAAAAACTACAATTTTTCTATAATTTCCCGCAAATTTTCAACGTCATAATTTTCAAAACAATACTCACTTTTGACAATATACGATTTAAGTCCGTCAATCAAAATCCTGTCCGATTTTTTATCGCCCACCATAACGGACCGCGAAAAGTCGATGTTGAAATCTCTTTGCGCTCGCAAAAGCATCCCCGGATTAGGTTTTCGGCAACCGCAGTCGGCTTTAAATTTGTCAATCGCCGCATTAGGATGGTGCGGACAAAAATAAAATTTCGATATTTCTATCTCTTTTTTCGCAAACTCTTCTCTTATGTAATTATGAACGTTACGCATCTCTTTTTCGCTATAATTTCCCATTGCAATTCCTCCCTGATTCGTAACGACAATTATCAAGAATCCTTTCTCTGTAGCAATTTTGCATAAATCGAAAATTCCGTCCACAAACTCCACGTTTTCAACTTTGTGCAAATACGCGGTGTCTTTGTTAATTACCCCGTCGCGGTCAAGAAATAACGCTTTGTTCATTTTTGCAAATCAAAATCAAAACCGCCCTTACCGTTGTCAAGAATCCTGCCCATCCCCGGCATAGGAATATGCATTCCCGCTATCAGCCATTTGTTATCCGCCGCCATTTGCATCAGTTTTTTACGTGTTTCGATCGATTTTTTTCTATCCAAATCATAAATAGCGCATTCGTCCGGATGAGAGAATTGCAACGCAGCCGCATGTAAAAAATCTCCGGCTATAAGCAATTTTGTTTTGCCCGTACCGATTAAAAAGGCGGTATGCCCTGGCGTATGTCCCGCCGCCTCAATAGCAATTATTTCAGGCGCCAGGGTTTCGCCGAAAGAAAATGTTTTATAACGTCCGGCATAAGCCTTTGCAACGTTTTTCTGCAAATCGGAATTTGGAGTTTTGGCATCCAGCCAATAATTATTTTCCTGCTTGGAAATGAATACCGGAGCGGAAAAATTCGCTTCGCCGTTCTCTTTTAAAAGTCCCGAAACATGGTCTGCGTGAGCATGGGTAAGAAAAATTGCGTCTATTTTTGAAACGTCTATTTTATTGTTTTTTACCGCGTTGCCGAAACCGGCGTCTATCAGGTAAGTTTTATTACCGGTTTTTACCAAGAAAACGTTCACGGAAGACGCCGCTTTGCCGTTAGGCATATAAACAAGTTTTTGCTCTTTTGAAAGTAAACCGCCGTCAAACAGTTCAATCCCCATTGTCCCGCCTGAAACTTCTTCAACTGCTAAAACCTCGATCGCTCCGTCCAAAATTACAAAATCAGCGCAAAAGCAGATACCCGCTATGAACAAAAATAAAAAAGCGGACGAAACCAAACGATTCATAAATTTTCCTTTTCTCAAACTTAAATAAAATAATTTGTGCGATAATAAAATGGGGACATATATACTATTTGTAAACGGAATATAGTATTTTATTAAAAAGGCAAAGAAAATGAGAAAACACTAAGTCTTTACGCTTAATTCATTAGGAAAAAATTAAAGTATGGAAATAAAAAATGCCGAATTTTAAGGAAGAAATAATTTTTTTTGCCATAAAACACAGAAAATTTTCTGCGCTTGTCATTTTGCTTATGACGGCGTTTTTTGCGTATAATCTCAAAAATATTTCGGTAGATAACAATGCGGCGCATGCGATTCCCGACACATTGCAGCAAGTACGCGATGTTGAAAATTTACGTTCGAAATTTAATTCGCCGTATTCAATTTTTCTTATGGCGCAGTTTGACAAAGATTCGCCTCTATACGAAAAAATAGAAATATTCGATTCATGGGCGCAAAAATTTTCCGAAATACAAATAGACGGCGTCAAAGGTTTTGAAAGCATCGTACATATAGGAACGCTTAAAGTCCCCGTAGAAGGCGGAATTATAGGCATAAAAAGCGCATCTATTTCCAAAGAAAAAAACGATGAAACGCTCCGTGAAATCATAAGAGATAATTTTGCACTGACCGGAAATTTTATTTCTACAGACGAGAAAACACTGTTAATGATTCTATATACCAACGACAATGCGGAACGTCCTAAAACGATTTCGGCGGCAATGAAAATATTGGATGGAATACGCGCCGACGGATATGAGCATACGTACATAACCGGTGCGACTACGACGAGTTGGTATATGAGCCGCGATATGAACCGTGATTTGTCTATTTTACTGCCGTTTTCAATACTTATAGCCGCTTTGCTTTTATTCTGGATGTTTGAGAATTTACGCTGCGTAGCCGCTCCTCTCGTCATTGTCGTATTTTCTGTTATTTGGACGTTGGGAATTATGGCGCTTGCCAACGTTCCTCTTAACGTTTTAACGTCTGTAATCCCGTTGATTTTACTGCCTGTCGGGCTTGCCGGTTCGCTTCACATAATAAAAAGTTATAGGCAGAACCGATTTAACGGTTTGGATTTTGACGACGCATTTGCAAAAACTTATCGAGATCTTTTAGGTCCGATTTTTATAGCGGCGGCGACAACTTTTTTCGGGTTTTCATCGTTTACCGTCTCTTCGCTTTCGTGGACCAGATATTTTGGTTTTTTCACAGGATTAGGTATTGTTATCGCTCTTTTTCTTTCAGTGTTTTTTCTGCCGATTTTCTTTACGCGTTTTGAAAAAGGTGCGACAGACAACGAACCGAAAAATTTAATTCCCCTTTCATTTTTCAACAACATGGTTTTCAAATATCCGTTTTCAAAGATATTGCTTTTACTTGTAATTGTTTTTTCGATTATTTTCGTTCCAAAAATAAAATTTGACAGCAATCCGATTAGTTTTTTTGACAAAAACCACGAACTCCGCAAAAGCGACGATATTGTTCAGGAACAGTTTGGCGGAACGCGCTTTTTCGATATAATGATAGAGTCGGATACGGAATTTTCGGATTCGGCGTCATGGCAAAACTTGTCTGATATTATTGATTGGATAAAAGAAATTCCTGAAATAGGTTCCGTAACCTCGGTCTTTCCGGTTTTGAATCGTGTCAGTGAAATTCTAAAAGGAACGCCGATAAGTCAGACGGCGGTTTCGTTAATGTTAAACGGAAACATGACGAAAAACGAGGACGGTTCAAATTTGCTGGACGCTTGGCTTACATCGGATAAAAAGGCGGTAAAAATTACTTTGGCTTGTAAAAATATCCCGCTGTATAATTATACAAATTTATCTAAAAAGATAACTTCGCGCATAAATCAAGAACATCCGAATTGGAAAATTACCGCGTCAGGCGAAGTTTTGCTTATGGATTCTATGATTGACTTGCTTATAAGAACGCAGACGTACAGTTTGTTAATTACGTTTTTGCTGATTGCATTGTCTCTTGTGATTTTATTCCGCAGTTTTTTTGTAGGTATTTTTTCATCGTTGCCTATAATAATCGGCGCTTGTTTTATTGCAGGAATCATGGCCGCTTCAGGAATAACTATCAATATCGTAACAGTTATCGTTGTGAATTGCTGCATAGGAATAGGCATTGATTACGCCATTCATTTTACTTCAAGTTTTTTGAGATTAAGAAAAAAAGGCGCTGTTTCCGTCGAAGCGCTGCTTGGCGCATTTCAAGACAAAAGCACGGTAATAATTTTCAATACGCTTGCGGTCGGAATAGGTTTTCTCGTTTTATGTCTCTCAAATTTTCCGCCGGTACGCGCACTTGGTTTTTTAATATTCCTGTCAATGACTGTCGGCTCTATTTTCTCGCTTCTGTTTCTTCCCGTGTTTTTGAATAGAAAAGGCAAGTAAAATTATAAAACTAAATACTTCTGCGGACTACCGGACTATTATATAGAATTATGCTTGAACACAAAACAATTCGTGAATTTCTTAAAGAAAAATTTGGAGAGAACGTACTTAAAATACCCGTGAATCCGGGATTTTCGTGCCCCAACAAAGAAAACGGCGATACGGGCTGTATTTTTTGTGACAACAATTCTTTTTCACCCGCCGCCTTAAAAACCGAAAACGTTGTTTCACAGTTTATTGAAAAACGCGACAAAATGAAGTATAAATTTAATTTATTTATGCCGTATTTACAGCCGAATACGAACACTTATGCGCCGGTTGAAAAACTACGGGAAATTTATGAACCGCTGATAATACAGGACGGCGCCGTTGGACTTGCAATCGGCACTCGCCCCGACGCCGTTTCAGATGAAACCATAAATTATTTGTCTTCAATAAATTCAAAAACTTATCTATCTTTGGAACTTGGACTGCAAAGCGCAAACAACAAAACCCTTGCGTTGATAAACCGCAGACACAGCGCCGAATGTTTTGCGGAAACCGTAAAAAAACTTGCTGAAAAAAATATAGAAATTGTAGCCCATGTAATGATTGGACTTATGCGGGAAACTAAAGAAGACGTTATAAATACCGCAAAATTTATTTCCGCTTTACCGGTAAAAGGCGTGAAAATTCACCAATTAATGATAATAAAAAATACACCGCTTGAGAAATTATTCGCCCAAAATGAAGTTTCGGTTTTGACTCTTGAAAAATACGCTGAAATTCTTAAAGAATTTCTGAGAAATTTGCGGCAAGACATCATAATTCATCGGCTTATGGCGGATTCTTCGGTTCGGAACGGATTAATCGCCCCGTTTTGGAGCTCAGAAAAAAACAAGTCGCTGAATTTTATAAAGAATTATTTGGGAAAATTGTAGTTGTTGCTGTGTAAATTTTTGACAATAAAGTATTTTTGCGTAAAATTTATAAAAGACGAAAGGGATTTATCTTGAGAATTTCCGTTGTCATTCCGTTATATAACGAAGAAAAAAGTTTAAAAGAACTTTTTGAATCAATTAAAAAAATAATGACGGAAAACGAATATGAATACGAAATTATTTTTGTCGATGACGGCAGCGACGACAACTCGCTTAGCGTAATAGAAGAAATGGCTGCAACAAACGCCGATACGGTTAAAGTAATAAGTTTTGGAAGAAATTATGGGAAATCTGCAGCTTTAAGCGTTGGGTTTGAAACGGCCGTCGGCGATTACATTGTTACAATAGACGCGGATTTACAAGACGACCCGTCGGCGATTCCCGAACTTATAAAAAAAATCGAGCAAGGATTCGACTTGGTTTCCGGATGGAAAAAAATACGTCAAGACCCTGTTTTCACCAAAAACATCCCGTCTAAAATATTTAACATTACAGTTTCTATGATGTCCGGATTAAAACTGCATGATTTTAACTGCGGACTTAAAATATACAAAAAAGAAACGGCGAAATCACTTGAAATATACGGTGAAAGGCATAGATTTCTTCCTGTCTTAGCTTATTGGAACGGATATAAAATCAGTGAATATCCGGTTCCTCATCATAAACGGCTATACGGAAAATCAAAATTCGGGTTAAATCGATTCTTTAACGGAGCGCTTGATTTCGCAACTCTTTTGTTTTTGAAAAAATATATGAGAAATCCAATGCATTTCTTTGGCATGATAAGTTTTTTCCTTATATTTCTTGGCTTTACAATCCTCACGTATTTCGGCATTATCTGGATAATAACTTTTGAACTGCATATACGTCCGCTTTTGCTTTTGGGAGCGACCTGTGTCATTGTAGGGGTGCAATTTTTTTCTATCGGGCTTTTAGGCGAAATGATAACAAACATGAACAGAGAAAGAAAATATGCGATAAAGAAAACGGCAGGTTTTAATAAATTATGAGAAAAAACGATGACGAAAAAATAAATATCCCTTTGAGCAAATTTCTGATGATAGGTTTCCTTTGTTTTTTTGCGTTTCATTTTTTTGAAAAAGGAAAAGAAAACAAAATGTCGTCGCAAAAAGACAGTACTGTCGTTTCGGTGAAAGAAAAACCTGTAAAAAAAATTTCTTCCGACGTAAAAATTCCGAAAATGAACTTTGATGATATATGCAAAACACTGCAGCAAAATCATCCCGACTTTACTCAAAATTGCGATACGGTAAAATGGCAAAAAAGTCAAATTATTCGTTATTTCAGTATAGACACCGCACTTCAAAAGAAAACATTGTCGCTTGTCAAACGCTCAAATCCAAAATACGGAGCGGCGATTGCCGTTAATCCGAAAACCGGACAGATCTTGGCTATGGTTTCTTACAACGACCCGGAACTTCCAAAAATCGCAGATAATTTATGTTTATCAAATAAATTCCCGGCCGCATCTATTTTCAAAACAATTACCGCCGAAGCGGTTTTTGAAACTACAAATATTACCTGTTCAACGCAAATATATTATGTAGGAGAAAATACGACTTTATACAAGCGGCAATTTCTTCCAGAGAAATTCCCTGAAAATTCAAACAGCGCATCTTTTGCCGAAGCCTATGCAAAATCAATAAATCCGGTTTTTGGCTGGCTCGCGATTCATGAAATAGGCCGTGATAATTTGTACAAATCAGTTCAAAAATTTGGATACAATACGAAAATTCCGTTTGAAATGCCTACAGATATTAGTTATTTCCCCGAAACGACAATATCAAATACAAACGATTCCATAAATCTTGCAGAGTTAGGATGCGGTTTCAACAGTGAAACGACATTGACGCCGCTTTTAGGCGGACTTATTGCGGCTACGATTTCCAACGGCGGAGTAATGATGACGCCTATGATTATTGACAGCGTGACCGATATGTCGGGTAAAAAATTGTATTCCGCCGCGCAAAAAAAATGGAGAATCTCCGCCGCTCCCGACATTTCAGACAGTATAAAGTATATTATGCGGCAGACGACAAAAATCGGTTCGGCGAGAAACGCGTTTTCTGCGATTAAAGATTTTTCAAAACAAAAAGATATAATTTTCGGCGGAAAAACAGGGACAAAGGACTCCGACCTTGGTAGAAACGAATGGTTTGTCGGATTTGCGCAAGACGTTGAAAACGATTTTTCAATAGCGACAAGTATATGTTTTGTGCAAAAACCAATGTTTATATTGCGACCTTCGCAAGTTTCTGCAGACATGATGCTTGAATACATAAGAAAAACAAGAAAACAAATAAATGAAACAAAGAGGCAAGAAAATGGATAATGAAAATAGTTATTCCGCATTTTTGGCTATTATAGGACGTCCGAACAGCGGAAAATCTACGCTTATGAATGCGGTTTTAGGTGAGAAACTCGCCATTGTTTCGCCTATGCCGCAAACAACTCAAAAAACTATGCGGGGAATTTACACTAAAGAAAATATGCAGATTATTCTCATGGATACGCCCGGAATTCATAAAGGGAAACATCTTTTGAATAAACTTCTTTACGAGCAAAGCGTCTCTATTCTCAAAGACGCCGGAATCGATATTATTTGCTATCTTGTCGATATGTCCAGAGATTTCGGCGAAGAAGAGGACGATATTGCACAAAAAATAGAAAAATCAAAAACTAATTCGAAAATACTGGTTATTTTCAATAAAGTCGATAGAATCGCCATAGAAAAAGGTATGAAGAAATTAGAAGAATTTAACAACCGTTATCCGTTTCTTTCGAACGCTCCAAAACTTCATCTGAGTGCGTTGGCGGAAAACGCCGCCGAAAAATTTATAGAATTTGTAAAACCGTTTGTTCCACAAAATCCAATGTTTTACCCGCCCGACGAAATAATCGACTGTAATATGCGTTTTATGGCGGCGGAATGCATAAGAAAGCAAATAATAGACTTGACCGAACAGGAAGTCCCGCACTCGGCGTTCGTATCGATTCTACAATATAAAGAATCTGAAAATTTACACGAAATCACCGCAGACATACACGTTGAAACAAGCGGGCAGAAAGCGATAATTATCGGTGAAAACGGGCGTATGATCTCGCAAATTCGGACAAACGCGCAAAAACGTATGAGAGGCATAAGCGGCATAAAAACAAAATTCTCGCTTTTTGTGAAAGTTACTCCGAATTGGCGCGAAAAAAAGGATTTTCTTGCCGATGCAGGATTCTGAGAAAATGAAGTTTTTATTCGTTTTTGTTTTTGTTTTCGTGTTGTCTGTTTTTGCCCAAAATTTTCGCGATAACGAAGTAAAAATTTCCGATTCGCTTTACCAAAAAACCGTTGAAAAAGAAAGCAAATATTTTTCTATAAATCAAACTGAAGCCGTAAACAGATATTTCGTTTGCAACTGTGAAAATTTTGAAATTTCATACGAAAACGGAATCAAAATTCTGAAAGATTACGAAAATTACGAAAATCGGTTCAAATATATTCTAAAATCGCAAAAATCAAGAGAAAGTTGGTTTTTCGTACTTGGAATCCCGCTTGTCAAAACTTGGCTTTGGGGAAACGTTTTGGAAAAAACCGGCGAAACTTTTGCCGAAATTTCATTTGTACAGACTAAATCCGAAATAAATTATTCCGATTCCGTAAAATCAATGGCAGTAATTGAGTTTGACAAGTTGGTTTTGCAATGGAATTTAATAAAAATAGACGAAGCGAATTCTCGATTTTGTTTGACTGCCGCAGCGCAACCGCAAAAGCCGGTTCCGCAGTGGCTTATAAAGACCGCGTTAAAAAAAATAATCCCTAAGACGCTGCGTGGAATAAAAAGCCGTGAGAAGTCGTAATTTCTCAAATTTAACCTGAAATACAAACAAATACTTTCTATGCAAAGAAAAATATTATTTTCAGAATAGAATTTATTTTTGGAACATATTTTGGACGATAAAAAACTAATCGAAAAACATTCTTGCGCGATAACGCTTTCCGATATGGAAATTTTTATCTTTCCTGAAATTTTATATGCTTTAGTTTTGGCTAATTCAATGTCAAGCGTTATTTGGGAGTGGAAAAAAGACGTTTGGTTTGCAGATTTGGCGTCAATGAACGAACACCGTAAAATTATGCGCGTAAAGCAGTTTATTATGGACAAATTTATTTTCAATTTAGATTTGGACACTTGGGGACTTACGACAAAACAGACGGAATTGTCAAGATTTTCGGAATTTATCGACAGAGACGTTTTGGCGAAGAGCAACGCACTTTTCGGCTATGAAGGCGACAAATATTATTTCGATATCGATATTCGTAAACACTTCGGGCTGGAAAAATACGACAACGACGTAATTCCATACTGGAAAACGGAAACCGTCGAAGCAATGGAGGCTTTTAAGTTTCGTAAAAACTTTTTGACGGGCGCCGGCGAATGTGTTTCGTTATCGACCATGTATGCGGCGGCGCTTTTTGTAATCGCCGACATCTCTTTAGAAAAAATCCACTTGCTCGCCACTCCGCTTCATTCGCAAAATTTCATAGATTTACACGACGGGATCATTACAAACAACCGAAGAACCATAACAAAAACTATGTGGTTTAACGGAACCGAACAATCGATTAAAGCGCGGCGAGCGATTGAAAATGAAAAGATTACTATTTTGGTGAATAATTACGGCTACGTACATACTATGTACGATACCGCCACGATGCCTAAAGAAAAATTTGAGGAAACGGCGAACGCTCTACGAAAATATCTGACCGTACAAATAAATTTTGAAATTTTTGTGAGTTTTTTGCGGGAAAATATCGACTATCAAAGACATTTTCAATTCTGTATAAAACATAAAGACAAGATTTTGTTTATAGAATCCGAGACGGTTTTTTCACAGGAATCTTTAAGTAAATCACGCGCCGGAACTACGTCTCATAAATCTCTTTTAGGTGAGATAGACGACGATAAATTCGTTGAAACCAAAATAGAAAATCGTTTGGTTTTGGAAGATTTCGAGGTTTTGCTCAAAAAGAATAAATTAGACCCAAAAAGCGCGCAAACAAAACGGTTCTTTATTGAAAATCTACAAAATTTTGTCGGGAATCCCCAAGTTTTTGCCGAAAAGATTGTAAACTTTTCTCATGTGGAACCGAAACTCCCCAATATTTCTAAAAAGAAGTTTGTGCAAACCGAGCCGATAATTTTGTCCGCCGCAAGCGGCAGACAAAATCTGATTTCGCAGATTTATGAGGCGGCGAAAACGAGTACGGTCGCAAATTTGGCGATAACCGCCTTTCGCGACATAAAAAACAGCGGATGGAAGCCGTTTTTGAAAGCGGCTTTCGAAAGAAATCCGGTTTGTTTTGACGGACTTAAATCGCATAATTTCGATGAGATTTACGAAATTCTCAAAAAATTTGAAAACGTTTCCATTTACAAAGAAGATTTTCGTCTCGCTCAACCAGACGAAGTCTGGAATTTTACACGCGGAGACGGTCTGGAAAAGGCGATTTTGCTCGCTTGCGTAATTTTCAGGAAGACGCGTGTCGTTGCGAAAATTAAAAATTATGATAAAACGGTCGAGGTCGCTTTTGAGCAAAAAATATTTTCCTTTGAAACAAATAAAAAAGTTTTGCCGATAGAAGATTTTTGCATCGGAGGATTTTTATGATAAAAAAAGCGATTAGGATTTTTCGCAAAACGGAAGACGTACTCATATTTTTGTGTATAATCGCAATGTTTATTCTTCCGGTTTCCGACATAATTTCACGGATATTGCGCACGACTGGAATAAAAGGTTCTGCAGATTTGCAGTATCACCTTGTTGTATGGATTACAATGCTTGGAGCGATGATTGCAAGCCGTCAAAAACAACATATATCGCTTTCGGCGCTTGCCGGCGTATTTCCCAAGAAAATAAAACGCATGAGTGATTTTTTTTGCGCGACAGTCTGCGGAAGCATAGCGTTTTCTATCGCATTCTCATCCGTCTCGTTCGTTCAAAACGCATTTTCTTCCTCGCATAAACTTGCCGGCATAATTCCCGTTCAAAATTTTATGGCGGTTATACCCGTAGGATTTTTCGTTATTGGGCTGCGAAGTATCGTACGTTCAAAAAAAATATTGACGGCGTTCGCATTTGCCGTATCTCTATGTGCGCCCGTTTTGCTGGCGTTTTGTCCGTTTGAATTGATAAATGGAATAACGATTCTCTTAATAGTCGTAATTCTTGCGGCGACTGTTTTGGGGTTGCCGATATTTGCGGCTCTTGGCGGAATTGCCGCACTTTTGTTTTTTGCAAGCGACGCTCAGACTTTCAAATTGTTCGGAATTTTGTCGCTTGCAGATTTCCCCGTAATCGCAAACGAAGCGTATTCGGTCTTAACCTCTCCGATTTTTCCGTCAATTCCACTCTTCACTATAGCGGGATTTATACTTTCAGAAAGCGACGCCGGCAAACGATTAGTCAATTTTTTCCGTTCTTTTTTGGGATCTATCCCCGGCGGAACGGCGATTATGGCGGTTTTGGTATGCGCCTTTTTTACCGCTTTTACCGGAGCGTCCGGCGTGACAATTTTAGCGCTCGGCGGAATATTGCACATAGTTTTGACAAAACAAAACTACGGTGAAAAATTTACTACCGGCTATCTTACCGCAAGCGGAAGTATCGGACTTTTATTCCCGCCGTCACTACCGATAATCCTTTACGGAGTTCAGTCGCATACTAACATAAAACACCTGTTTGCCGGAGGGATTTTTCCGGGTATAGTGTTTATTTCCGTCCTCGCCGCGTACGCGATAATATCGCAAAAGAAAAGTCTGCGGGAAAGAATTCCTTTCGACGCAAAAATTTTTGCAAAATCCTTATGCGACGCCGGCGGAGAAATAATTCTGCCGATTATTATTCTGCTTCTGTTTTTCAACGGAATCGCCGTAATTGTAGAAACAGGCGCGATTTCTGTACTTTACCTGCTTATCTTAATTGTTTTTATCCATAGAGATTTTTCACTGAAAGGATTTGCGAAAGTAATAATAAAATCCGCTCCGATAGCGGGAAGCGTACTTATTATTTTGGCGATGGCGAAAGGTTTGTCGTATTATATCGTAGATGCGCAAATTCCGGAAATCCTTACCGATTGGTGCAAAGAAAACATTCAATCGAAATTGATATTTTTGCTGATATTAAACATAGTTTTACTTATCGCCGGATTTTTTATGGATATATTTTCGGCGATTGTCGTTCTTGTTCCTCTAATTTTGCCGATAAGCCAAGCGTTTGGAATAGATTCGATTCATCTTGGAATAATTTTTCTTGCGAATATGGAATTAGGGTATTTAACACCGCCTGTCGGACTTAATTTATTTTTGGCGTCCGTGCGATTCAAAAAACCGCTAACCGAAATCTACAGGTCGGTTTTGCCCTTTATAGTCGTTATGTTGGCGGCTGTTTTACTTATAACTTACGTTCCGGAGATAACGCAATTCGGCGTGGATTTGTTTACAGGAAAATAAGTTCGTGGAAATTAAAATTAAAGGAGATTTTTATGCGTTTTAACGAAGCGTTTATTTATACACTGCGCGAAGATCCGTCAGAAGCGGAATTGGTAAGCCACAAACTTATGACGCGCGCCGGAATGATTATGAAAGTGTCGGCCGGAATTTACAATTACCTTCCGCTTGGGTATAGGGTGATTAAAAAAATTGAAAATATAATCCGCGAAGAATTGGCAAAAGAACATTGCGCAGAATTGCTTATGCCGACGGTTGTTCCGGCGGAACTTTGGCGGGAAAGCGGCAGATGGGGTTATTACGGAAAAGAATTGTTGCGTTTTAAAGATAGAAAAGAAAACGATTTTTGTCTTGGTCCGACTCACGAAGAAGTAATTACGGACATAGCGAGAAGGTCGATGAAATCGTATCGTGATTACCCGCGAAACTTATATCAGATTCAGGGTAAATTTCGTGACGAAACGCGTCCGCGATTCGGTCTCATGCGCGGTCGAGAATTTATTATGAAAGACGGATATTCTTTTCATACTAACGAAGAATGTTTGGACAAAACGTATTGGAATATGCATGCGGCATATACGAGAATCTTTACGAAATTGGGACTTAAATTTCGTTCGGTGGAAGCTGATTCCGGTGCGATCGGAGGAAGCGTTACGCACGAATTTCACGTGCTTGCCGACAGCGGAGAAGACAAAATAATATTCTGCACAAAATGCGATTATGCCGCCAATTCGGAAAAAGCGTCAAAACAAATAAACGATAATTTTGCGCAGGCAAATAACGAAATCGCACTTCCTCAAGACGTCGAAACGCCAAATAAAAAGTCAATTGAGGAAGTATCGCAGTTTCTGAAAATTCCGCAAGAGAAAACCATAAAGACGCTTCTTTACGTTATCGACGAAGATAAATTAGTTGCGGTTCTGATTCGCGGCGATTTGGAATGTAACGAAGTAAAATTGCGTAATTTCTTCAAAGGAAACATCATAGAAGCCGCCGACGAAAACCGTTTGCTTGCGGACGGATTCGCAGTAGGATTTTTGGGACCTGTAGGCTTTAAAAGCGATGTGAAAATAGCGGCGGATTATTCCGTTAAATCGGTAATTGACGGTGTTATCGGGGCAAACAAAAAAGATTTTCATACTATTCACATTTTGCCTAAACGCGACTTGCCCGATTTGGAATACGACGACTTTTCGTTTGCGGACAAGGGTGATTTGTGTCCTGTTTGCGGCGGCTTGTTAGACGTTTGCAGAGGAATTGAAGTCGGGCAGGTATTCAAATTAGGAACAAAATATTCCAAAGCGATGAATATGACGTATATTGACGAAAGCGGCGAAAACAAAACTCCTACGATGGGATGCTACGGCATCGGCGTCGGACGAACGGCGGCGGCGGCGATAGAGCAAAATCACGATGAAAACGGAATTATTTTTCCTATTGAAATAGCGCCTTTCTCTGTTTCGATTTTGCTTTTGGACGCCGAAGATAAACAAGCCGTAGAAATAGCCGAAAAATTGTATCTCGATATTGAAAACGCCGAAACGGGAATCGACGCGCTTTTTGACGATCGCCAAGAACGCCCGGGCGTAAAATTCAAAGACCACGATTTGATAGGAATACCGATACAAGTGATCGTAGGAACAAGGGGAATAAAAAGTGGAACCGTAGAGGTGAAAATCCGCGAAAACGCAACGAAAGAATCTGTCGCAATTGATAAAATTTTTGAATACGTCGTGAAAAAAATCGAAGAATTAAAAAGAAAGATTACATAAAATGCTTGTCGCCTTAATTGCACGACAAGCACGTATGTAATTTCCAGAAAACTTCTTTCTACAACACAAGCGATTTCAACGTCGTCTTCATCTGCTTGTTGTGAATGCGAATCATATACATTCCTTTCGCGACGTTGCCGAGAGAAAGAGTGTTGAGACCGGCGCGCAGATTCTCGTTCTTAAACGACTTAATAATACGTCCGTTTATGCCGATAACGTCAACGGTGTAAATTCCGGACGCCGAAAGATTGAGTTTAAGCGCGTTGCCCGACATCGCTTGAACCGAAATTCTCTGCATAACCGCTTTTTGTCCGTTTGCTATACCGACCTTTATTCCCTGCGTCTGTTCGCCGCTGTAAAGAGTAAAATCCTTTATAGAAAGCAAAGTTTTCGGGTCTATTTTCGGAAATTCTTTTCCGCTGGGTTCGGGAATTTGGATTGCGACCTCAATACCTGTAATCGTTTTTGTAAAATCGGTTCCTTGCGCGTGCAAACCGACCAAATCCGGATAATCCGTACCGACGTACTGATTTCTCTGGAAAGCGCTTATCGGAATTTGTCCGCTTTCGACTTCGCGGCTCAAATTACTCAAAGTTATTTCATACGGATAACCTTTATCGAACTCGTCGTTTGTAATCAAGCGAATCGTGAGCGGAGCGGTAGTTTTGTATGTTAAAGATATATGGTCAAATTCAAATTCACCGGCATCGCCGTAAATAGAGTAGCCTGCGTCTTCGGATTGATCCTTGATTAACGTCGTAGTGATTTCCGCATCTGTAATATTGCCGATAATTTTGGGCTTGTTTGTAATCGATTTATTTTCGTACGTAAAAAATTCCCAATCGCCGATATCGGTAATTTTTTTCTCGTCTTTACCGACTTTTACTTTCGCGACAAGCGATTTCACGTATTCGATAGTCTGTTTTCCACTGTAAAAAAACGCACCGTTATTAAGTCCGTGATCACGAATTTTTTCCCAAGTTTCAATCCTGTCCTCCCAACTATTCCAATTATTCTTTACTACTAAACCGTAAGCGTCTTTGTTGGCGTCGTTCATAAGCGTCGCGTAATCGTAAATCGGAGTAAAATAATCGGTGTGACAGCCGATTTGAAACGGCGCTTTCCCCCCTCTCATGCGTTGATCAAGCGAATATTCCATCGTTTTTATAGCGATGTTTTTCGGCGTCCCGTAAAGAATAAACAAATTGAAATCGAATCCGGTAATTTTCCCGTTTTTCATCCACTCGTCACGATCTTCCTGCGTAGGCGATTCACCCTCTCCTTCAGCGATTAGTTTGTGATTTTGCCAAACTTCTTCACGGTATGCCGGAGGAACGATCAAAACGGCGACCGGAATCTGCCAAACGCCGTAGGGAAGCGAATCGAAATTACTTTTGTTTTCACCCGCCATTCTCTGCCACGCGACATTCGGCGAACCGTTGTCCATAGTGTAGGGCCAAAGTTGATTAGTCCCGTCCATATTGTATTCGTAACCCTCTTCGTTGCCGCAGTCATACAAATATCCCAAATCTTTCAACGCGTAAAACAAACCGGAACTTACCTCCAAACGCGGAGCGCGGAAAGCGACACAAGTTCCTTTCGCCGCCGAAAGTCCGTAAGCGTCCGTCAATTCCCTTTCCGCAAGCGAAATAAGTCCTTTCCAAGCCTTTGCCGAAAGTACTTTGCCGGCATATCCTTTCCAACCCATATATTGCCAAATATTACCGTCTCTTTGACCGAAAGCCTCCGCTTCGTTTGTGATGAACGTTTCGCCGTCCGGCATAGTTACTGTATCTATTTTCGACGCGTCATAGCCCTCGCCGCCCCAAAGCCCAAACCCGTCGAGATAGGCTTCGCCGCCGTCAGGTAAGGACGATATCGGTTCTCCCTTTTTGTTTGGAAGCGGAGAGTTGGTTTCCATATGGTCGATAGTGTGATTGCCTATTTCATGTCCTAATTCTATCACCTCGGCAAATACTTCTTCAATGTAGCCGCGAGTGAAAAGTTTTGAATAATCCTTTGCCGCATCCGCCGCCTGATCGTTAAAAATCGCATATTCCCGTCCCCAAGTTACCGAAATTTTTGAATGTCTTGATCCCCAAGCGGTTCCCGAAGCGTAAAATTCTTCGTTGGGTACGTAATATCCGTATTTTGATTCTCTGGACTGCCAATCGATCGGAAACGCCGAAACGATAAGTCCCGTAATCACGTTGAAAGTCATCGTAATCGGGCTGCCGTCGCCAAGATTGTGTTTAAATATTTTATCCGTAAAAGGTCTTACCATAGTCCAAGCGTCCGAATTGTCGGGAGTTTGGTTGTTTGTCGCAGCGTCCGCAATCCAATCGGTGCAAGCATAAATTACGTCGTTATAAAGAACCGTGTCAGAATATCCGCCTGGCTTATTCGGGCTGTAATAAGGAGCGGCTCCTCTGCTTAAAAGCATAGGCGACGACGGATCCCATTTGGAACAACCGGGATTATTGCGTCCCGCAAGACTGTACGCGGCCCAGCCCATCCCGAAACCGCCCTCTTTAATTTTTAACTCGTTTTTATTTTGCGTAGTAACCCAGCCGCCTTCATCCCGCAAACCGCCGACCCAGTTTACAGAAGCAAATTGTCCCGCGGTCGTCGTAGGACCTTCGTAATTAGTGCCTTTTTTACCCGAATACGCGTTGTCGTCCCAAATAAAAGCGACGATTTGTTTTATGGTGTCTAACCCCCCCCGCCGGAAGGCGGAAGCGGAGATGGGAAATTGTAATTTTGAGCGCACACTAAAAAAGCGGATGCCAGCGCTAAAAGCGCCGACATCTTTATACTGTCCGATTTGAAAAAGAATTTTCTTAACATAGAAGTTTCCTTTGTTTTTGACTACAATACAAGCGATTTCAACGTTGTCTTCATCTGCTTGTTGTGAATGCGAATCATATACATTCCTTTCGCGACGTTGCCGAGAGAAAGAGTGTTGAGACCGGCGCGCAGATTCTCGTTCTTAAACGACTTAATAATACGACCGTTTATACCGATAACGTCAACGTTGTAAACTCCGGACGCCGCAAGATTGAGTTTAAGCGCGTTGGCCGACATCGCTTGAACCGTAATTCTCTGTACAGCGACTTTCTGTTTACCTGTTGCAATGCCAACCTCAATGTCTTGCGTCTGTTCGCCGCTATAAAGAGTAAAATCTTTTATCGAAAGCAAAGTTCTCTGCGATTTGTTTTCAGGAACCTGAACGGCGACCTCAATCGCAATAATATCTTTTGTAAAATCGGTTCCTTTCGCATGCAAACCGACCAAACTCGAATGATCGGCGCCGACATATTGATTTCTCTGAAAAGCGCTTATAGGAATTTGTCCGCTTTGCACAAAACGACTCATATTCGCTACGCTCGCGTCCCACCCGTTGAGATTGCCTAAGGTAATTTCATACGGATACGCCTCGTCAATCGGATCGTCGGTAATCAAGCGAATAGTTAACGGCGCACTGGTAGAATAAGAAAGCGAAATATGGTCGAATTCAAAATCGCCGGCATCACCGTAGATAGCGTAACCGGCGACCTCGGTTTCAGACGCTTCGGTATTTATTTCGGCGTTTACAATATCGCCGTCAAAATTATCTGAGATTGCCGTGGATTTATCTTCATGCGAGAAAAATTCCCACCCGCCGATATCGGTAATATTTTTTTTATCTTCGCCGACTTTTACCTTTGCGACAAGTTCTTTTACGTATTCAATCGTTTCTTTACCGCTTTTAAAAAGCGCGCCGTTTAAAATTCCGTAATCGCGAATATCTTCCCATACGTCTTTTCTGTCCGACCAACTGTTCATATTTTCTGTTATCACTAATCCGTAACTTTTTTTGTTTGCGTCGTTTAATAGCGTCGCGTTGTCATAGATCGGGGTGAAATAATCGGTGTGACAGCCGATTTGGAACGGCGCTTTTCCGCCGTTCATACGCTGGTCGAGCGAATAGCGCATCGTCGCTTTAGCCGCTTCTTTGCTCGCTCCGTAAAGAATGAACAAGTTAAAGTCAAAACCTGTGATTTTTCCGGTTTTCTTCCAATCCACTTCTTCTTCATCTGAAGGAGAATCGCCTTCTCCGGCTCTAACTTTTTTGTGATTTTGCCAAACTCCGTCGCGGTATAATTCCGGAACAATCAAAACGGCGACCGGAATTTCCCAAATACCGTACGGAAGCGAATCGAAATTACTCATGTCTTCACCTACCGCTCTCTGCCATGCTACGTTTGGAGAGCCGTTATCCGTCGTGTAGGGCCACAGATGGTTAGTTCCGTCCATATTGTATTCATAACCTTCTTCGTTACCGCAGTCGTACAAATATCCCAGATCTTTCAAAGCCCAGAACAAATCGGAATTAACTTCCAAACGAGGAGCGCGAAACGCTATACAATTTTTCGCCTGCGCCGATATATCGTAAGCCGCGGTCAACTCTGTTTCGGCAAGGGATATAAGACCTTTCCAGGCATTTTTCGAAAGTACTTTACCGGCGTAGCCTTTCCAACCCATATATTGCCAAACGTTACCTTTTCTTTGTCCAAAATCTTTTGCTTCGTCGGTGATAAATTTTTTTCCGCTTGGCAAAGTTACTGTGTCGATTTCGGCATTGTCCATCCCCTCGCCGTTCCATTTCGCAAAACCGTCCATATATGCCGTACCGCTGCCATTACCTGGCGCATTACCAATTGCGGGGTATGCGTTTCCCGCCGCATAAGGAAGCGGAGAGTTTGTTTCCATATGGTCGATTGTGTGGTTTCCTATCTCGTGACCTAATTGCATTGTTTCACGGAATACGTCTTCAAGAAAAGAAAAATAAGCGAGTTTTGACTGGTCTTTAGAGTTTGCCGCCGCCGCGTCGGTATAAATACCGTACTCTCTTCCCCAAGTTATCGAAATTTTTTGATGTCTTTCTTGCGGCAACGGTAAAGGATAAAATTCATCGTTAGGCACATAATATCCGTATTTGGACTCTCTTGCCAAATAATTAACAGGAAACGACGGAACTATAAGTCCAGTAATCACGTTAAAAGTCATCGTAATCGGACTGCCGTCATCATTGGTTTTTATCGGAGTAATACTTGAAAGGTCTCTAACTTTTTCCCAACCTGTATAATCTTCCGTAGAGGATTCAGGAGATGTTCCTTTCGACATCCATCCTTTCGCTCTCCATATAGCGTCTTTGTATATCACTTCATCGCCTGTACTCCAATTTTCTACGAGATAATTCCAATACATCGTTTGTAACGGTTCATAGCCGGCTAACGACTTTGCCGCCCACGCCATACCGTAATCGCCTTCTCTAAGGTTGTCGTTATTGAATGAGGTTTTACTATAAAGTCCTCCGGCCTCCAATCTTAAACCGCCCGTCCAACTATTATCGGCGAACGCCTTGTTTGACGTCGGGAAATTACTACCCTCGTAGTTTGTTCCGTTTTTACCGGAATACGAATTATCGTCCCAAATAAAAGTAACGTATTGCTTTACCCCCGCAGTGTCGCCCGTCGGCGGCATAGGAGACGGAAAAGCGTAATCATAAGGTCCGGCAAACGACAATACCGCTGCAAAAATAACGGCAAGCCCCCCCCCCCCCCCAATTAAACAAGTATTTTTTAACATACAAACCTCCATGAAAAATTTTTGTTTTATATCACGTTAAAGAATAATACTATATAAAAAATAATACAAAAAAGAAAAAATTGCTTAATTATCTTTGAAAATAATTTCTATTTATCCAATTTTTGTATTCGCCGCTTTTTATGTCCTCTACCCATTGTCTATTATTCAAATACCACCGCGCCGTTTTTTTCAGTCCGTCGTCAAACGAATATCTTTGTTTCCAGCCTAATTCCCTTTTTATTTTTGAACAGTCGATAGCGTATCTTCTGTCGTGTCCCGGGCGGTCTTTTACAAAAGTTATCAACTTTTTGTGGCAGTCTTTGTCTTTGCCTTGAATTTGCGCGACAGTTTCGCACAAAACGTTGACCAATTTAATGTTTTCCCATTCGTTTTCTCCGCCGATATTATAACTTTCACCCGTTTTTGCGTTGTTCATGATAGTCCAGACGGCGCCGTTGTGATCTTCGACAAAAAGCCAGTCGCGGATATTCTTTCCGTCGCCGTAAACGGGAAGCGGTTTTTCGTCAAGCATATTTTCAATCATCACGGGAATAAGTTTTTCAGGGAATTGATAATATCCGTAATTATTCGAGCAGTTTGAAAGCGTAACCGGAAGCCCGTAAGTATGAAAATACGCGTTTACCAAATGGTCGCTGCTCGCCTTTGAAGACGAGTAAGGACTTCTCGGCGAATATGGGGTGGTTTCGGTAAAATATCCGCTTTCGCCCAAACTTCCGAAAACCTCGTCGGTACTTACGTGATGGAACAGTTTACCGTCAAAATTCTTCCAAAAATTCTTTGCGCATTCCAACAGATTAAAAGTTCCCAAAATATTTGTATTTATAAAATCCGCAGGTCCCAAAATCGACCTGTCCACGTGGCTTTCCGCGGCAAAGTGAACGACGGTGTCGATACTGTACTTTTCAAACGCCCGCTTAACCGCGTCGATATCGCAAATATCGCCTTTGACAAAAATATAGCGCGTATCGTTTTGCAAATCCGCCAAATTTTGCAGATTTCCCGCATAAGTCAGTTTGTCGAAATTAACGATTTTTCCGTCAAAAGTCGTTTTTGTCAGCAAATATCTAATGAAATTCGAGCCGATAAATCCCGCGCCGCCCGTGACCATAATATTTTTCAGACTTCTCATTTTTACATCTCGATTGTTGCGGTGTATTTCAAAACGACATCCTGCCCGGACGGAATATTCAACTCAAATCTTGCCGTGTTCGCGTCGATTTTTTTGTATTTGTCGTCGCTTTTTATACTCCACTTCCCATAAAGATTTCTTTCGTCAAATATCAGCGTAACACTCTCTTTCTTATGGTTAGAAAAAGTTATCTCCTTGACGAATTCCGTCTTTTGTTCGCTTAATTTTCTGTCGGAAATCTTTTTCTCAAAACACGAAATATCGAAAGCGTTTCCGCTTTTCAACGTAATTTCTTCGTTAATCGGAGTATGATTTATATTGTCTTCACCCAAAAAAACGTTGTTTGCGCCGTCTTTTTTGTACATCCTTACGACGCCTTTTGGAAACGGCATATCCAAATTATTCTTCTTTCCGGTTTCAAAAACGATTTCCGTTTGAACGTTAAGAGGATTTCCTTTTTCCAAAATTCCCCGCATAGCGCCGTATGAGCCGCTTTGAATACGATAGCGCTTTTTCACATTTATATTTTGTGCGGAAAACATTTCGATTTGCTTTTTCTGTCTGTCGTTTATAGATACGGGACTATTCACCGAGTACATGTGGTATTCGTCAACGCTTTTTTCCTCGACTCTGGGGGCTTCCCTCATTTTCTGCATTCCTGCGCCGTTATACATAACCGCGTCTGCGGACGCGGCGAGAAATCCGCCGCTTTCTCTGACCATATTTACATCGCCCGCCACCAAAGACAGTTTGGCGTTCTCAAACGACGCGCCCGACTGATTGGTAAGCGTTATCCAGGAAGTAATGGAAGCGGATTTGTCATTATCGGCAAGCAGTAAAACATAGTCGGCGTTCCATGAAATTTCGTTTGTAAGATACGAAACGTCAACGTTAAAGTCGCCCGTTTTTTGCGCCTGCACAATCCAGTTCATCGTAGGTTTTGCGTACAAGTTTTCTGGAATCTGAGGAAGCAGTATCTTGCCGTCGAATCCAAGCAGGATTTTACCGTTGACCTCAAACACCGGAAGAAAATTATTTGCGACTATTTTAGCGGAAACGTTTTTCTTGTCGCTCAAAATTTTATCTTCGTCTATAAGAGTAACTTCTTTCCCGACGTATTTTTCCAAAAGTTTTTCACGCGAAATCAAATCAAATTCGTAATTCTGTTCCAAAACGTTTAATCCGTCCTTTGAAACGACAATAAGCGACTGCGGAATAATCGTCGCCGGCACGCCTTCAAACCGAATAGTCGAGATTCCTTTTGCAAGCGATATTTTACGGTTTTCCTGAACCAGCGCACGATTGCCGTTGTAAACCGTGAGATTAAGCGCCGTCCTGTTTTGCGGCAAAGACAACGCCTCCGTCGAAAAAACCGCGCCTGTAAAAACCACTAAAGCCAGCATCGCTTTTGTTTTCATACTTCTTCTCCTTAATAATAAATTACGGGATATGCCGCCGATCGTTCCCGCTAATTTGAATTTTACAAATATATTTTTACTTTATTGTTCCTAAAAATATTAAACGCCGCTTTATCGCTTATCTTCTTTTTTCTCGCCGCTTGAAAAATCTTATCAGCGGTTCAACGTACCCCGAAGCGGTTGAAAGCGAAATATTATCTATTTTTTTTGAAAAAAACAATCTTTCCAAATCTTCTTTCTTTTTTATGCGTTCGGATTTATAAAATTCGCGAAATTTTTTACTCCCCGTATCTACAAGCGCTCTTTCTCCGGTTTCGGCGTCATATAATTCCAAAAGTCCTACGTTTATCAATTCGTTTTCTCGGGGGTCGTCAACGGAAATCGCAATAAAATCGTGCCTTCTTGTCGTAACCGAAAGTAATTTTTCAAAATTTTGCTCGCACATAAAGTCCGAAATACAAAAAATCACCGCTTTCTTCCTTTGAATTTGATTTATGTGCGCCAGCGCTTTAGAAATATCGGTTTTTTTGCCGGTCGGTTTGAAATACAACAACTCGCGAATCAGCGCAAGAGTATGATTTTTGCCCTTTTGCGGCGGAATGAATTTCTCTATTCTGTCGGAAAACATTAAAAGCCCGACACGGTCGTTGTTTTTTATTGCGGAAAACGCCAAAAGAGCGGCAAGTTCGGCGGTCATTTCGCTCTTGAACTGTTTTCTTGTCCCGAAATCTCCCGACGCCGAAACGTCCACCATGAGAATTACCGTAAGTTCCCGTTCTTCAACGTTGCGCTTGACAAACGGCTCGCCGGTTCTTGCCGTCACATTCCAGTCAATCATACGAACGTCGTCGCCTTCAAAGTACTTTCGCACATCGGCAAATTCCATTCCGTTACCTCTGAAAACCGTGTGGTATTCGCCGCCCATAATTGAGTCGATTATATGTCTTGTTTTGATTTCAATCCGCTTAACAGCCGATAAAACTTCGTTTGGAATCATTTTTCCTCCTTGCTTTACCAAATCGGCGCTTTTATATCTTTTGGCGCTTTTAAACCGTATTAATTCTTTCGGTATAAGATATTTCACCCATTGCCGATTTACTATTTATAATATACTTTCTGCCGCATTAAGTTTTCCCCGTATGTCCGAATCCTCTTACGCCGCGATTGGTTTGAGACAAATCCTCTTTTTCAATATAGTTTGCGGCGACGGATCTTGCCAAAACCGCCTGCGCGATTCTTTCGCCTCGATTTATCCAAAACGGCTCGTCGCTCAAATTTATCAGCAGAACAAATACTTCGCCGCGATAGTCGGAGTCAACGGTTCCGGGTGAATTTAGAACGGTTATCCCGTTTTTATGCGCAAGACCGCTTCTTGGACGAATTTGCATTTCATAGCCGATAGGAATTTCAAAAACCAGCCCCGTCGGAATTAATTGACGCTGACCGGGTTCCAATATAATAGGGTCATGATTCGCCGCACGAATATCCGCCCCTGAAGAAAAAAGCGTCATTCTGCCTGGAAGCGGCAAATCAACATTATGCGCAAGTCGTTTAACGGAGACGGCAAGCGCGTTTTGCATAAACGAATATAATGTTTTTAAGTTATTTTCAAAGTTTTTATTATTAGTCCCGTTTAACTTAAAAAACGGCATTCCGACGGATTTCGCGCCTTCGCCGTCGGTATCGCCGCGATCCCCTACCATCAATGTTTGACTCGGTTCGACGCCCATTATTTTACAAACTTCGCTAAAAATCCGCGGGCACGGCTTAAACGCTCCGAAATCTTCCGAAGAAAAACGAAAATCAAACAAATTTTTATCAAACCCAAGCGCCTCAACCCGTTCTTCGACAATTCCGTAATCGGATAAAACGGCTGTTTTTAACCCGGCGCTTTTACAATATTTAACAAAATTTATCAACTGCGGGCGATTTTTGTGAATTTTTAACGTTTTTATAAACGCGGGATAGAAAACCTCTTTTTCATAAGTGTTAGGAACTCCCGCAGCCGTCAATAATTCGCTTATTTCAAACAGTAATTTTTCTTTTGTTTCGAAATCGCGTCCCTGTAAAGAATGACGGGTTTTAAGGTATTTAAAAAAATTAATATTATGCGGAAAACAATTCAATAAAGTCGTAATCCTTACGCTCTTTGTCATCGCGTACAACGTTCCGTCAACATCAAAAATTATTCCTGAAAAAGACATCTTTTATTCTCCCGCAAGTTGTATGCAAGATTTATAAACGCTTTCAAAAACTTCTTCAAGTTCGTTTATCGACGTAGAAGAAAACGCAATTCTCAATAATCCTTGCAGTTGAATTAAACCTATCAAATATTTTTCGGCAAGCAATACGCGCAATTTCTCGGCGTCTATGTTTTTTTTTGGGCAAACGCACATAAAATATCCGGAATTAAACGGCAGAGCGTAAAAATAATCGGCGTACTTTTTATTTTTATCCAAAATTTCCTTAACTTTTTCGTAACGTTTTTTCAACAAATCAAATTTTTCCGCCTTTTCGGCTCGGTAATTGGGATGCTTATACGCCCTAACCAAAAGCGATTGGCTCATTTTTGACGCCGATGAAATTTGTTCGCGTATAAAACCGGATACTTTTTCTTCAAGCGCACGGTATAATTCTTTATTTCCGCCTTTAACTCCAAAGGTTAAGAATCCTGTTCTAAGTCCCCAAGCATAATCTTCTTTTGTCGCCGCATCGGCTTTTATCGCCAGAATATTTTCATGTGCGTCCGCCAAAAGAGAGAAAAACGATTCGGTAAAAATTCCGTTTTCAAAAACCAATCCGAAATACGCATCGTCGATTATTACAGATATTGAACTGCCGCGCTGCGCTTCTTCTACCAAAATATCCCGTATTTTATTCGCCTCTTCGACGGTCGGAGTGTATCCTGTAGGATTGTTCGGAAAATTCAAAAGCAATACTTTTTTTCCTGCGCCGCCGTGAGATACCGCGTCGCGCAAACCTTCTATATTGTATTTTCCGTCTATAGTAAACGTCGGATAAGTATCGTATTTCGCACCGGTCGAACGGCAAAAAACCAATTCGTAATTTTCCCAGAAATAGTCCGACAAAATAATTCTGTCGCCGGTTTCCAAAAACATTTGTCCCGCTATATAAATTGCATGCGTAAGAGCGGAAGTAACTACCGGAAGCGAAATCGGCACGCCTTTGAGAGACGGATTTTTTTCAAACATCATTTCATGCCAGATATTACGTAACTCATCGATACCGGAAGACGGCGCATACTGAAACGTGGTATAGCCTTCAAGTCGAGTAAGTTCCGCAAGCGACGGAAGACAGGCGGTCGATTTATCTTCTTCAAGCGCAATTCCTATCGTAGCGTTTATTTTGCAGCCGGACGCCTGTAACGACTGAGACAAAATTCCATGTTTGGGGAAATACGCTTCTTTACCTTTTAACGATAAAACGTCAAGTATAGCGGGATTATTCTCTACTATTATTGCGTTTAGTTCCTGCGCCTGCAAATTAAAACTCATACGATCTCCGTTTTTTTATGAAAATAATATTTGCATACGATATATCGGCATACAATATAAAGAAGAAATTGATTAAGTGAAAGAATATCTTAAAATGGATAGTGCAATATATTATTTTCGTATAAAATATGTAATTATGTAAAAAAGAAAATCATGACCGCTGCAAAAATATATATAGTTGAAAACGATAAAAAAAACGCGTATAAATTATCGCTTGCCGTCAAAAATAATTTATCGATAGACACCGTCTGTTTCGATAATGCGGAAGACGCGATAAATTCGGCTAAAACCGAAAAAGAACAAGATGTTCAAGCGCTTGTACTCTCACTGAAACTTTCGATGGATAATTATACTCCGCTTGAAAACATTGCGACAATTCTGATTACAAATCACATTCCGCTTCAAAGCAAACAAATGCTTCTTGCAAATAATCTGGTCGATACGGTCGCCGGCTACGGCGGTAAAAACATTACTTATATTATAAATATTATCCGACATATTTCTATTATTAAAGAAATAAGCGTGCTTTTAATTGAAAACGAAAGCGTTGTCGGAAAATTAGTTTCAAGAACTCTTTCGGCGTTGGGTGTCAGTATTATTGAAACTCCAGACTGTAAATCTGCGCAAAAAATTCTTGACGGCAACGATAAAATCCGTATAATTTTTATTGACGGCGATTCTCATGACGCTATACCGTTTATACGTAAACAAAGAGATAAATTCGGAAAATCGGATTTACCGATAGTCGCTCTCATAAACGAAAGCGCCGAAACCGAGAAATCGCTTGAATTGCTTCGTTCGGGAGCGATGGATTGCGTCAAAAAAGAATTTGCGGCTCCGGGAGCGCTGGAATATTTTCACACGCGAATCAGACTTATTTTGCGGGCGGCGGTCTCATATTTTGAAATGGAAAAATCGGCAAATCTCGATATGCTTACAAATACGCTTAATCGCAGAAGTTTTTACGAAACAAGCGAGAATCTTTTTGCAAGTTTTGTACGCGGTAATATTTCTATTTCAATGATAGATATCGACGATTTTAAAAATATCAACGACATTTACGGACATTCGGCGGGCGACGCCGCACTTGTTTGTTTATGCGGCAAAATTAAGGAACAGATTCGTAAAACCGATGTTTTGGCAAGATTCGGGGGTGAAGAATTTTGTCTTTTACTTGTGGGAACAGACGGCGAAAATGCAATCTTTAAGCTAGATCGAATAAGAAAATCGATAGAAGAAACGAAAGTAAAATATGAAGACAAAGAATTCGGATTTACAATTTCAATCGGCTGTTGCTGTGAAACGAAATCTTCCATAAAAGACATGATGGAAATTGCCGATAAACGTCTTTATTACGCAAAAAGACACGGAAAAAATTGTGTCGTAGGAAACGATTGCGGCGGCGATAATTCTGAGAATTTGTTGAAATTTTAAGTGAAAATTTAAAATCTTTTTTCTATAAATAATTTATGTCGTTTTATTCCAAAACCTTTCATTCTTTTTACAAAAAAACCGGCCGTACGCAAATTTTGTTTGACGGCGCCCGCCGCCGTATAGGTCGCCGCCGTTGTGCCGATTTCGCTTTTTTCATAAAGTTTTTTGCAAATTTCTCCGCTCCACATTTCCGGATTTTTGTCAGGCGAATGTCCGTCAAGATACCAACAATCAATTTTTACGTCAAGTTCATTCAAGAAATCGTTTACATCGCCGAAATACATATTGAAAATTACTTTTATTTCTCCGAACCGCCATACAACACAGTTGAATCCGTTTTTAATATTGCAAAATAATTCGTCGTAATTCATTAGAAACTCCGCGTAAATTTCGGGAAAATTCTTTAGATATTCAAAAATCATTTCGTCTATTTTAGTTTTGGGTAAAATGTGCTTTTCTACCGAAAAATATAGAATTTCGGCGGCGATAACGTCGTTTTCTCTCAGGCGGCATAAGGTAGCAAGCAAGTTTAATCCTGTTCCAAACCCTAACTCTCCAATAGCCAAATTTGCCGATTTTTTGACTTTTTCTACAATGCCGCACGTATCAACGAAAACAGACTTTGATTCTTCAAAGCCGTTTTCGTTTGAAAAATAACAATCGCCGTAGATAGGGTTTAACGTCAATTACCCCATCACAACTTCAACGTTGACTTTTCCACCTTTCGCAAACGAAAGCGGAATAACGTTTCCATTAATTTCTTTGCCGTTAACTTTTACCGACTTTACGCCTTTTTCTATACCTTTAGGGTTGGAAAAATTAATGTTGAATATCGTATTTCTGAAAGTTCTAACGGCAGAGAATTTCTTCCATTTCGGAGAAACACAGGGGTCGATAAGAAGTCCGTCGTACTTTCTGCGAACACCGAAAATCCAATCTATAAGTACATTCAAACGAGTAGGTGCGGTTCCGGTAAGCCACGTATGTCCCGCTTTCCCGTGGTCGTTCGATGCAGGTCCGGAAACATATTCGGGATATACGAAACGTTCCGCCGCATATAGATACGGATCGTTTTCGCTAGTGACGGCCGGAAGCGTTTTCATATAAACTTCGTGCGCTTCTTTCCCGTAACCGAAAATACAGAGCGACGCGATATACCATGATTCCAAGTGTCTGAACTCGCCGCCGTTTTCTTTTTTGCCAGGAGCGTTGCGTTTCCAGCCTTGATCGTCTATGGGTAATTTCCCTTTAACCATCGTTTTATCGCCCTGACAAATTGCGATTCCGTATTTGTCGTCAAGTTCTTTTTCACAAACTTTTTTACAGGCGTCAAATCTTGCTTTGTCGGCAATCCCGCTGAATCCCGACCAAGCTATCGGTTCAAAAAACACTAATCCGTCCGTCTTACTGCATCCCAAATCGACCGGAACCGCCGTTTTTTCCATTTCACTTAGAATGTCGGACGCTTCAAGTCCGGTATGCCCGAAAGACATATTTTTTATAACCGCTTTGTAGTCGTTTGAGGCTACGGCGCGAATATAATTCCCGTTTTTATCAATACACCTTTTTTCAATTTCGTCCTTAACGGTTTTCGCCTTCTGAGCGTAATCCGCCGCCAAATCTTTTTCAATTCCTCTGGCGTTAAACAATTCAATCATATCGTTCAACGCTTTGTAAAGCTGTTGCGCCGCCATTGTAGAAACGCTTGTAAAATTACCCGACAAATCGTCGTTCCAATCAGCCATAAGCATATACGGCAAACCTTTATCGCTTTGCCCCCAAACTTTGTTTATCGCAACTTTCAAATGCTCAAGCACAGTACCTTTTTTAGCAGGCAAATCTTCTTTTTCATCGCAATACGAAACATTTTCGTCTAAAAGTTCAAAATCACCGCTTTCTTTAATATATTCGGCAACCGCATAAATAAGCCAAAGCGGGTCGTCGCAAGTCACGAAATCTTTGTTTCCGGCCGCCGTCACATAGAAATTGTGATACACAAATCCGTCGGAAAACATTTGCTGCGCCGTGAATTTAATCAATTCTTTCGCCGGTTTCGGGTCATACGGTAAAAGCGCCAAAATATCCTGTAATATGTCACGGAAACCGTATCCGTATTCAAAACCCGAATGGAAACGCGACTTCATTCTATTGAGCAGCGCAACCATAGCGCACTGATACTGAAGCCACTTGTAAGACGGATTAAGAATTTCGTCAACGCCGTCCACTTTAATAGACAACTTGCCTAATTCCGTCTTCCATTCTTTTTTCACTTCTTCAAGCATTTTTTTAGCGTTTTCCGGATTAAGCGCTTCTTTCAAAAATTTTCTTATTGATTTTTTGTCTTCGATATAATAATCTTCCGTAGAAGGCGTTGCGCCTATAACAACGATTTCCTTAGTTTCTCCGGCTTTTATTTCAAACGTGTTTTTTATCGACGACAGCGACGAACAACTTTCTTCGGCGTCGCGGTTCGGCAAATCCCAATTTTCAACTACCGCAGACGGATTTTCCATAGTGTTCGTATAATGTCCTACAAATTCGTCATAGCGAGTCGAAAACTGATTATTAGGAAGCGAATTCGTATGAACGAGAACTTTTCCGAACATCGATTTTATTTTTTCTTCGTTACTGTCAAAATCACGTCCGAAAGCGCATCTCCAAACAACCGCATTAAGCGTCTTATCGACTATCGCGCCGCCCATCATGAGCGTATTGAAACCGCTGAATTGTATTTGCCGCGCGTCTCCTATATTAACGGGATTGACATTAAACATTGTAACTTTACGATCTTTTTTATCATTGTTTTTTATTTTTATAATTTGCACCATGGCGTCATAATCATTGGGAATGAAATTCAGCGTTTCTACGTCAAATTTATTATATTTCGTTTTGAATTTTAGATAACCGAACCCAAAAGTCGTTTCAAGCGTTTGAGTTTTATTGAGAACGGGATACCAAGAATTTGAAAAATATTTTCCGTCTTGAGTACGAAAATATGTATAACTTCCAAGCAATCTGGTTTTATAAGGGTCTTCGTGAACAAACCCGTTAAGAATATCGCCTTCTTGAGTTCCGATTCTTGCAAAAGAAGTCCCGCTATTAGTTATCCCCCAGCAGAGAGTGTCTGTGGGTATTTGATTTCTTCTTGCCAAAAGCATAAGCCAAGGTTCGCGGGTCATATCTCCGAACTTTTCTTTAATCACGACTTCATTTTGCGAATTGAAGCCGAATTTTCCGTTGTTCCTCAAGTTTACCATGACAATAATCCCTTTCTTCTATTATATTTTATCAACATTCTTAACTAAAACGACAATACTTGATATGTGAAAATATAATATGGTATTAGGCTTGTGCATATTTTTCATGTAATGTAATAAAAAATCGCTTATTTTTTAACATTTTTATTTATACTTAAAGTATTTTTTGTTGAGCGTGTTTTTTTACAGTAAAACAGGAACTTTATGTTCGGTAAAAATGATAATCGTAACGATTTATCTCTGTTTAATTTGAAAATCCATGCTTTTGTAAACAATTTCAAATCATTGGAGGTTTTTCTATGTTAGACGCCAACATTCTTGCATTCATCGGATTCGGACTTATGCTTGGACTTTCAGGGGTCGGCTCGGCTATGGCGACAGGTATGACCGGTTCGGCGGTCGTAGGACTGCTGAAAAAACGTCCCGAGACTTTTGGCAACGCCTTGGTCTTGGCGGCTGTTCCTTCTACCCAAGCGCTTTATGGCTTTGTCGGATTTATTATTTTTCAAGGCGTCATAGGCGCAGGCACGGTTGACGACGTAGCTAAAGGCGCGGTTATTTTGGGAGCAGGACTCGCTTTAGGGCTTATTTGCTTCTTATCGGCGATTTATCAGGCAAAAGTTTGTTGCAGCGGCATTTCGGCGATTGCGAGCGGACACGACGTATTCGGAAATACGCTTATTTTGATTGCGTTTCCGGAATTTTTTGCGATTTTAGCGCTGGTTTCCGCCATTATGATTTCAACTATGATTCCACAATAATTCTTTATGATATAAAAGCAGAATTTAAACTCTGCTTTTATATCGATTTCAATCGGAAAAATTCATCTTTAAATTAAAATCTTCGTCAATTGATATTCTACCCGAAAATAACTTTCCGTTTGACGAAGACACAAAGTTATCGAAAAAATCCGAATATCCGAAAAAAAGCAGTTTTTCAATATCTTCCTGCAACATTTTTCTTCCGAAAAGCGTTTCGCCGACGGCAAAATCACACTTTGAACAACGCCACTTTTTTTTATCTTTATGGATCGTAGAACCGCAAACAGGACATTTTGCAGAAAGCGTTTTGGCTTCAAACGAGAGTCTGTTGTTCGACCAAGCGAGCCGTCCGCATAAAGTTCCTTTAAGATCTTTTCTTATCCATCCTTCGCACCAATCCGTTTTTCCCGTTTCGAAAAGTTTTTTAATTTCTTTTTCGGAAATTCTTCTTCCGCGATAAACAAAAGGCAAAGAAAACCTGCATTTTTCACAGTCATGTGAAATTTCGTTTTTTTTTAATTCAATTTTACAGTTCGGACAAATCATAATTTGGATTTCAGAATTTTCAACGATATTTCTTCGCATACTTTTTCAAAAAACGAATCTTTTGAGGGCGTGAATTTCGTCCAAGAAGAAAATCTGAATTGAGGCGATAATTTTTTTAGCTTTTCCGGGTCCATACCGCGTTTTAGCCATTTTGTAAAATCGTCTTTTGAAAACGGCGGTTCCGGTAAAACGTTCGGAATTTCAATTCCTTTCAGTTCGTTCGCAATCATAAAAACGGCAGATTCTTTACGCCAAAATTCAAGCAGGTTTTCAAATTGATTTTCTGTTGTTTCTTTAACAATTTTCACGTTCTGCCAACAAATTATTTCGGACGAAAAATCGCTTGGCAATTTTCTTTTATATTTATTTATCCCTTCGTTTACGTAAGCGGTAAACAAATTTGAACTCGTAATGAAAAATATTTTTTTTACCCCGGACGCACAAAGCGAGCGCACACAATCCGAAATTAATCCGCAAAATCCCCTATGGTGAGCGCCGATAAGCGCAAAAGGCTTAAACGGCGTTATTACCCCTTGTAAAATTGGCGCCGTGAGAAAAACACCCGTTTTTTGCGAAACGTTTTCCGCAATTTTATTGGTGATAAATTCATTCATATTAAGAGGAAGATTTTGTATGGGTTCGTTTGCACAAATACAACAAATCACCTGTGGATTCGCCGCAATAATTTCTTTTACTTTGTCAAAGCGGTAATCGCAAAGATAACTCACTAATTCTCCGTGGTTCCTTTTATTTCCGCAAGAATTTCTTCAAGCGTCGTAAGAAGTTTAAGCGTATTTTTCGCTATTCCCTTTATGTTTTTATTTCCCATACTCTTTGCTATTTCGGACAACGCCGAATTTTTTATGCTATAATTGCTTTCGATTTTGAACGCAAGTTCGCTTAAAGTAAAAGGAATTGATTGCGAACGTAAAAACAGCAACGCTTCAAACACAGAATATAGACGGTTAATAATTTCCATGATAAACAAATCGTCATAATTTTGCGATATATAAGCTATACGCAAACGCATTAAAACACCTTGCATTGAAGCCGTAACGGCATTATGAAGATTATCAAAATTCACGTTCATTTGACCTATAGGATCGTCTCCGTAACATTTTCTGTAGCGGTTTTTTATGTGTACCAATTCAATAGGAAAGTTCTGGGCTAACGCCGAAATCTCGTTGGATGTAATCAAGTAAATCGGAATTTCAATTTTCCCTTTAAGAACCTTAGAAATAGTTCTTTGATCGGCATAAACATCCGGTCTGTTAAATAATCTTACAAACGGTTCGTCTAAATGCACCAAAAGAACGGGCTTGAATCCGCTTTCGGATTGAAAAAACGACGAGACGCTTATAAGATGGCTGCCAAAAGCGTTAAGCAACTTGCTTAAAATTTTATCAATTAATCGATTATAATAATCATTATTTTTTTCTGCCATAAAACCACTTCGTCTCATCAAAATTACAATTAAAAAAAATCAATACCCGACATCCCTGTAAAAAAATACGAACGATTTAAATTCGCCGATCTTTTATTCTTTGCAAAAATCAAGTATAAAAATACGACAAGCGATATTAAAAGTCCGACTAAAAGAATATTTTTCCAATAATTTTTTGTTTTTTCCGTTAAACCGTCAACTTTTACGTCGGCTGCCGCGCTTTCGGTTTCTATAAACGTTTCGTCCAAATACGCTTTGTAATACTGAAGCGTTTCTTTGACATTCATAAGAATATATTCCGCCGCTTGTTCCGTTTTTCCACTTTTGAACAATTCGTTCGCTTCGGGAATTACTTCCGAAAAAAACAACGACGGGATGACGAAATTACTCTCGTCTGAAAAATTGCTTTGGTATATTTCAAAACATTGCAAAGAATTTTTATAAATTATCGTAATCGTCGGAATTTTTCGAACGACGTTAAATTCTTCGTCTAAAATCAAAAAATCGATTATCACCGAATAATTTTTTTCTACGTCCGAAAGAATTGAATTCCAGCGACGGACAAAAGAAGTATCCAACAAGTTTTTCCTGTCGATAATCTCCGCCGACGACAAACTTAAAAAAACAACCGAAACCGCAAATATAAATCTAAATAGTTTCATTATCGTCTTTCCTCGTACAATTTTTTTCTATCTGAACTAACGCTCTTATAGTTATTATGACCGCGCATACTAAAGAAATATCTGTCGTAAATAATATACCTTTTGCCGCCAAAAGAGAAACAGGCGTTATTATTAAATATGGAATCGCGGCGAACATAACAAGTTTAATCTTTCCGTTAAATTTTAATCTTTTGCCGAAAAACAATAAATAAATTAAAACAGGAAGCCATATATGAAAGAGCGATTTAAGCATTTCAAGACCTATTACGACAAATTCCGTACACAAAAAGCCAAACTTGTTTGAAACTTTTTTGAAATACGCTTTATAAAAATTTTCATCAGCCGTTACGTTTGGATTTTTCAAAATTTTTTTCCATCCTATACGCTGAATTTTTTGTGGTTTTCTTTCAAACAGAATAGACATAATATTTGTAGAAAATTCGTTCTTTCCGGCATGTAAAAACGGTTTCCCGTTATTTTTTACGCTGTCCGTTCCGATTGTGACCTCTATCGGATACGAAACGTTTTTGGGTAATTTTACTCCGGAAACAAGCGTACCCAATTCCGTAAGTTTCCAACTGTCGATTTGTTTTAACGTATCCGGATAAACTAAAACATAATTCTCAAATTTTACGGTTCCTAACGCCGAATACGCCAATCGGGGCGCTTCTTCGCTTATTTTTATTACTCTTGAAACGGAAGCCAAAACAAGCGATAAAAAGAAACAAATAGAAAAAAACGCGGCGACGTTTTTTAGATTAGAAACCAAAATTTCAGACGCAAGGAATCCGCTGTCAAAAACCGACAGATGGATTTTCATAAAAAACCGCGTTACTGCATTATCATTCATTTTTATCTACCGCCGACAAAAGGTGAGATTTCCCTAAGTTTGTCAATAATGCCGGGAAGTACTTCTATAACTTTATCGATGTCGCTTTCGTTGTTGTAGCGGCTTATGCTGAAACGAATCGACGAATGCGCCAAAACATAAGGGAGCCCCATTGCACGCATGACATGCGACGGTTCGAGAGATCCCGTCGTACAGGCTGACCCGGAAGACGCCGCAATCGCGTTTTCATTCAAATGGAGTAAAATCGCTTCGCCTTCTATATATTCAAACGAAATGTTGAGCGTATTCGGAAGACGGTTCTCTTTGTCGCCGTTAAGCGTCGCGCCTTTGCATTTGGCTAAAAGATTTATTTCCAATTTGTCGCGAAGTTTCCTAAGTTCTTTATTTTCGTATTCAAGTCCGGATTTCGCCAATTCGCACGCTTTTGCCAAACCGATAATATACGGAACGTTTTCCGTTCCCGCACGAAACCCTCGCTCCTGATGTCCGCCGTGAATAAGCGAATCGATTTTTACGCCTTCACGAACAAATATTACGCCTATTCCTTTCGGCGCATGGATTTTATGTCCTGAAAAACAAAGCATATCGATAGGCGTTTTATTCAAATCGACGTTTATTTTCCCGACCGCCTGAACAGCGTCCGTATGCATAACGGCGCCCAAAGAACGAACCCTTTCGGTTATTCTTTCAATTGGAAAAATAACGCCTGTTTCGTTATTCGCCCACATAACCGAAACAAGAGTGTTTTCATTTATTCCTTCGCAAACTTCGTCTATATTTAAGTTTCCTTTGTCGTCCACGCCTATTTCACGGGTAAATACGCCTTTTGACGCAAGATAGCGAGTTGTTTCCAAAACCGCCGGATGTTCGACAGCGGTAGTAATAATTCTGCATTTCTCATATCCCCGGTTTGCACAAAATCCTTTAAGAGCCGTATTGTCTCCTTCCGAACCGGAAGCGGTAAAAAATATTTCGTTTGGTTTGCAATTCAAAAAATCGGCGATTATTTCGCGGGCGGTTTTAATATCTTTTGAAACTTTCCCTCCGAAAGTATGGATGCTCGACGGATTTCCCCACTTGTGCGAAAAATATGGGCTCATCGCCTCTATAACTTCAGGAGCGACTTGAGTAGTGGCATTATTGTCAAGGTAAATATTATTTTTCATAAAAACCCTTTTATTCATGCGTGAAAATAATATTTGTAGAAATTACAGAGAAAAAGTTTTTTAGTTTAGCTTCTTTAATCGCTTATTTTCTTGCAAAAGAAAATCTTATCAAAATTCTGTGTTTATTACTTTTCGCCCGCAAGTTTTCTTGATTTGCCTGAACCAAATCAAATTTGTAATCGTAATCAACGCTTAAATATTGAGTTAAATGGAAAGAAAGCAAATTATTCAAACGAAGATCCGGGGTATCGAATCTTTCAATCGGCATAAAAAGTCTTACATCGCCGTACAACGAAACGAATTTTGTTATATAAGCGAAATAATTAATCATAAATTCAGGTCCGTAATCAAATCTTTCCCCGTCGTTCTTTTCAAGATTTATTCTATCGATATTCGAATTGTATATATTTTTGTAAATATCGCTGTTCGTGTCAAATTTCATGTTTTTTTCCGAAACTATCTGCCAAGAATCCCATTTTTTTTCATAATCGGCTCCGAACCCCGAAAGAAAATTCATATTAACTATATGGTTTTTCAGAATTTGCACATTAAACCCTCCTCCCGCTTTAATCATAATAGGAGAGAACGCCGGGGAAATTCTCATAGAAAACGACGTTTTATCGATTTGCACTTCTGCGCTGTCGTCAACAATATCGGGAATGTTTTCGTAAAGCAAAAACATATGGTCGTGATCGCCTAATTCCTTAAAATTCCATTTTTTTTGCTCATAACTGAAATCCGCCGTTTTTGAAAACATTGAAGAAATAAATTCGCCGCGCCAATAAGGACCTAATCTCTTAAAAATTCTATAAGTAAAAAGCGTGTTTATTCTCAATTCGTCGCTAACGCTTTTAATAGTGCTTCTTTTCATATCTTCAATCAAAAAACCGGCGTCAATACGCGCCAAAATCATCGTTTCTAATTTATTTCTGGAATAATTAAATCTGTCGTACAGTAACAGCGAGAAACTTGTAAGATTAGCGGCGGTATCAACGATATTGTCGCGATAACAATCAAAATCAACGCTTCCTCCGATATTCACGATATGTGTAAATTTTTTGCTTCTTTTCTCTGCGGCAATATCTTCAATAAGCATTCCGCCGCCGAGAATTCTATTTGTGTTTGGCTCTTGAACGATAGTAAAGCGAATAAATTCACCGCCGGAAGTTACTTTAAACGTCAAAAAGTTGCTTATGGAATTAAGCGCCGAACCGACTCTCAAAAGCTTATAATTTCCGACGGGAAGAAACCAAACGCGCAAATCTTCCGCCAAATCGATGTCACGCCCCCGCCCGCGTCCCATCGCCGTAAGCGGATTTAACATCGCCAAGTCGTATTCGCCTCTAATGGGTTTGCCGTTTTCGTCTATAACTTCAATCCTTACGCAAGACCACGGCGGAATAATCGACGTTATTTCATTTTCATTTATATAAAATTCTTCAGCGGCGTCAAAAGACGCGTTTTCTGAAATTTTCAGCATATATTTCCCCGGCATAAGATTTATTTTATTTCCAGTTTCTCCCGATTTTACCAACTCGTTTTTAGAATTGTAAATATAAAATGACGGTTCAATGTCGCTGGAAGAACTCATTTTAGGAACAAAAACTACGCCCATTCCATATTTTATCGACGTCGTATCTTCTGAAATTTGATCATGAATCGACGACGTTCCCCACGATAACGACAATTTATCCGCGTTCGTTCGCTCAAAACTCTCTTCTTCTCGTAACGCCGACTCGCCCTTCCATAACGTGTTTCTTGTTATGTAATCAAAGTATGTTTTATTGTCTAATTCTTCTCCGGGAACATCCGGCGGAGGAGACGGGTAAAGTGCAGAAATTACAATTATTATAACATATATAAACGTTTTTTTCATTATTTCACAATCCGTCCGTATTTTAGTAAATTGTTGTTCCCGTAGAATTTTCGCCCGTCTCGTTCAAAAGCGTTTTTTTACCGTTCCATCCGCAAATATGGACGCGCCTCACACCTCTGCTTATCGCCTGCGCCGCACCGCGAAGTTTTGGTATCATCCCGCCTGTTATTTCGCCGGTTTCTATAAGATTTTCTATCTCGCCGACTTTGATTTTTTGCGCGATTTTCCCGCCGATTTTTACGCCCGCGACATCGCTGACAAATATCAAATCGTCAACTTTTTGAGTCGCCGCTATTTCGCTTGCCGCTCCGTCGGCGTTTACGTTATAAATATTGCCTAAATCGTCTCGTGAAACGGGAGAAACCACCGCAACAAATCCGTTTTGAGAGAGCAAATCCAAAATTTTTGTATTCACGGACACAATTTTGCCGACTAAACCCAAATCGTTCCCGTTGTCCGAAAGCAATTTTTTTGCGGTCGCCGTATTACCGTCAACTCCGGATATTCCTACCGCGTTTATACCGTGAATAAGAAACTCGTTTACTATTTTCTTATTCACGCCGCCGGAAAGAACCCTTTGAACCGCCGACATCATTTCGTTGTCGGTTACTCTTTGTCCGTCCACAAACTTGAATTCTTTGTCGAGCCGTCCAAGTTCTTCGTTTATATCTTTTCCGCCGCCGTGAACAACGCAAACCGAACAGCCGATTTCTATCAATTCCAAAATTCCCGTTGACATTTCACTCAAAAATTTTTCGCTATTGACCGTTGAACCGCCGATTTTTATTAAAATTCTTCGCATATTTTTCCTTGTTTCGCATTTTAGACGGAAAATAATAAAATTTGCGGATAGTTTTCAAAACAATTCCAAAATCACTCAATCATTCTTTATAAAAACGGGACGGAGAATATTCTCCGTCCCGCCGTTCATTGTTTTTTATGGATTGTTATCTCTTAATTCCCAACTTTGTAGAATAATTATAAGTCTTACCGCTCACTCCCTTCGCCTCGACAAGCGCCAAGTAGCTCCCGTTCGCCGCCGGCCTTCCGGCGCTATTGGTCAAATCCCATAGAATCTCTTTGTCGTTTCCGCTCTTGGATTCAAACACGACATTGCCGATATTGTCATAAACTACAAGATTCGCCTGTGCAGGTTCCGGCGTCTTTACCGTAAATTTTGCAGATTGAGAAACAATTCCCTTCTCTAACAATATTCCGTACTTCTTGTCGGATTTTTTATCTTTAGAAATCGGATTTGAACCCTCTTGATCGGTTATTACATGTAAAGACAAAGAAGCGGCGCCCGTATTATAATTCGAGCTTTCAGCCGTGCGGGCGAATATGTAATAATCGGTTTTTGGAAGAAGTCCCGTAAATGTCAGGTCGGTTTTCCACGCATCCGTATTCACAGGAGGCGTATCGACGGTATTTATCGCATAATTCACCGTCTGTCCGTTTTCAGTGGCGGTTAACGCGCTTATAGTAACGCTGTTATGCGTTTTGCTTGACAAAACAGGAGCGGATGTCGATGCGCCGGACGCTTTCGCGACGTCAACGGTAATGCTGATATTGGGTACAACGTTGTAGTTATCCAAATCTTGCGGCGTAAATGTCGCTCTGTGATTCGTTCGTTTCCCAGCATTGCCTACCGACGTCGTTAAAGGACTATCCCACTTCCAGCCTTCGGGAAGAGCAGGCTCGACATCCGCTAAAGTTTGTCCGTATATAGCGGCAAATCCAATAGGTTTTGTATAAGGCGGAGTCGCTTTCGCCACCGTAACGGTTACGCTAATATTCGTCAAAGCGTTATAATTGTCGGCGTCTGTCGGCGTGAATTTTATTTTATGCGTCCGCTCTCCCGCGTTTCCTGCCGGCGTCGTTGTCGCACTTTCCCATTCCCAGCCTTCGGGAAGAGCAGGCTCGACATCCGCTAAAGTTTGTCCGTATATAGCGGTTAAACCGTTCGGCGCAGGTTCGTCTCTCTTTGCCACATTTACTGTAATATCGCCGTCTGCCGTGGAGTATTCGCCGCTTGGGTCGGTGAATGTCGCCGCAAAGATCTGGTTATCGCCCGCATTCAAATCGGTATTCGCATTAACCCATTTATAGCCGTCCTCCAAAGTTAAATCGCCTAGTTTTAATCCTTGCGAATAGGCTGCGTTTACCGGTTCGTGAGGCGTAAAAATTCCCGCTTGATTTGTCACCGTCAGCGATACGATTTGTTTAACGATCAGATAGTTATCCGCATCCGTCGGCGTAAATACGACATTGTAACCCGTATTATCTTTTTGCGGAACGATCGTGTTGTCTTCCCATGCAAAAGTTCCGTCCCCCGCAGCGCCGACAAGAGGAACGTCCGCAAGCGTAATTGTCGGATCGTAAACAATACTGTTTGTCGTCGGAAAGATAACTCCGTCAAGAGTCTTTTTGTTTACCTTGACGTTAAGCGATATGAAGCCGGTGTTCGCGCCGTTTGCATAACCGATGCCGGCATAGACGCCTTTGTTAATCCACATTGCCGTCGTCGTGGAAGGCGAGGCGGAAATTTTGGCGCTTGCGCCCGCATCGTATTCGTCGTCGTTGCCGCCGCTCCAAGCTATTATCGCCGGAGCGCCGCTTGACGCGTCGTAAGCGCCGCTTATAACGCTTGCCGCGCTTGCGCCGTGAGCGAAACAAACCCCGCCCGTTAAATTCAGTACGCCTTTTGTACCTGCTTTAGCGTATCCGGTAGTCGCTTGTATCGTCCCGCCGCCGATGTTGACCGTTCCGGCTCCGTCGTTATAAATGGCGTTGCCGCCTGCAACCGTATTTTTTACAGTTCCGCCCGTAATTACCAATCGTTCCTCGTCCGCCGCGCCGGAACCTAAAGAAATCGTGCCGGATGTCGCGCTAGCTTTTGTCGATGTAATATCCGCACTGCCCGATATGACGATTTTTCCATTGCTCCAACTTGAGATAGCGGAAGATCCGCCAAGTCCTGAAACGGTTCCGCCGCTGATTCTTAACTCGCCGATAGAATTGTGGTAAATAATATACACATTAGCTCCTCCCGGAGAAGCAGAAACGGTTCCGCCGCTGATTTCTAACTCGCCGGAACCATTAATTCTAATCGCAGTACCGCTAGAGGCATGGGTATTTGTAATATCCGCTTTGCTAATCGCATTAACACTGCCTGACAAAACTAAGGTACCGGCGTTCGGACCTGTTGCGGTCGCTGATTTTAATTTCCCCGTAATTGTTACGATCCCGCTAAAATTTGCGCCGTTAATCGTAGCGGATGTCGTACCATTGTCAAGCGCGTCGGTTCCGTCGCCGAATTGAATGGTACAGTTAGATCCCGCCGCCGCCGTACCTATGGCGGAAATAGCGTTTGAAAGCGTTACGCCGCTTCCGTCAATTACCGGATTACCGTCCTTTTCTGCGGTAAACGCTCCGTCTGTTCCTGTAATTATATAAGTATCCTGCGCCAAAACTTGCTGTAAAAATATCAACCCCATAGCGATACCGAGTATCGCCGTTTTCTTTCCTGTTGCGTTAAACAACTTCATAGGAACTCCTTTTTTAATTGTAAAAAAGCCACATTTCTTATTTCAGTCGATTATTCGGTTTGTCCGAGTGCGGGTAATTTTTGAATGTTTTTGTATGTTTGAATAGAGATATACGAGTATATTATATATTATTGTTTCAACTTCATAGGAACTCCTTTTTTAATTGTAAAAAAGCCACATTTCTTATTTCAGTCGATTATTCGGTTTGTTCGAGTGCGGGTAATTTTTGAATGTTTTTGTATGTTTGAATAGAGATATACAAGTACATTATATATTAATTTTGTCACAATATCAAGTACTTTTTTGCAAATTTGCGTTTTTTCTTTTAATTTGTTTATATGAAATTTGAGAAATATAAGTTTCTATGTTTACCGGCGCAAAAAATTTGTTATCATATTCTAATCCTATCTTTTTCATTACGAATGTAAAATTATATAATCTTATCATACCAAAACAAAAAAGGGGAGCCGAATTTCGACTCCCCTTTTATTACTGTCATCAAAACGTTATCTTACAAAACCAAAGCGGATTTGGTAAGTTGCTGTTTTGTGTCGATTCCCTGAACTTTAATCAAATAAACACCTTTTGCAAGATTGTTCAGTCTAAGCGTATTCAAACCGCTGCTAAGCGACTGTGCGCCGAATGACTGCAACAAACGTCCGTTTACACTGAATATCTTAACGTCGTATTTGCCTGCCTGACCGATATTAAGTCTAAGTGCATTGCTTGATACTCCCGCAAGCGAAAGAGTTCTTACATTGTTTTTTACAGGTGCAATTACAGATGTCGGCTGCTCAACAATATTACCTTGGTAATCAAACGGAGTTCCGCTATGAACTTTAAAGTCACGAAACTCAAATTTCGCAGCGTAATCGTTGCTTCTTGTATCATAAGTCCCTTTTTCTCCATACACAGGTGCATTATTTTCAGGAGCAAGCGGAGCAATTTCAATTCTAACGATTTTTGATACGTCGACCGCAGAATAATTCATCGTTCTATCGACATCGACAGGAAAGTCAAACGCCGACATCGGAATCATTCCCGAAAAACGCAAAGCCGCACCATTGTAATTTGTGTTGTCGCTGTGGTCCATACTAATCATCGGATAACGGTGTGCAAGCGTAACTTCACGAACGGTTTGGTCTTCCAATACCAAACGAATCGCCGACGCGCTAGTTTGTTTGTAATCAAGAGAAATATGAGTCGCGTTGGAAAGCGTCCCCGCATCAAAATTTATCGAAAATGCTGCGTATTCTTCATCTTTCTTGATATTTACGCTACCGGAAAGATTGTCTATGCTTGTGCTTGATGTAACATCTTCACTTCCTCCTTCGGAATCAAAAGTCCAACCACCTGCACTCGACAAGTCAATAGTTCCTTTGTCTGCCTTATCCTGACCGATTTTTACAAGGTCTTTCATTGCATCAATAAGTTGCTTGCCCGTTACAAATTCCGCGCCTTTACCTCTTGCATGAGTAACAAACCATTCCATTCCTTCCTGACGTGTTTTGTAGTCGTTCCAACCATTTTTTATACTCAATCCCCAACCGTTTTGATTGAAACCAGACATAAGCGTCGCTTGGTCATAAGTAATAGTATAGTAATTGGTATGCGCTCCGTAATGGAAAGGCGCTTTGTTTCCGTCCATACGCAATTTTAACGTATTTTCCATTGTCGCTTTCCAGTCTTGGGAAGTCATTCCATGAAGAATCCATATGTTAAAGTCAAACGCCGTTATTTTACCGTTTTTAAGCCATTCTTCTTTATCTCCGCTACCTACCGGAGTTCCTGCACCTTTCATTATATCTTCATAATGTTGCCATACGTTGCTACGATTGTTTTCGGGAACTACTACGCAGTTTACCGGAATTTCCCATACGCCTTCTGGCATTGAATCTACAAAACTTCTTTCGCCGCTGCTGTATTGAGTCCAGGAATTAATAATTCCGTTGTCTGTAGTGTAAGGCCAAACATAGTTTGCACCGTTTCTGTGTTCTTCATAACCTTCTTCCAGCCCGCAGTCATAAAGATATTCAAGGTCTTTAAGAGCGTAAAACATCCCCGAATTTACTTCCAAACGCGGAGCGCGGAAACCAAAAATGTCATTGGGATTCATTCCCAATCCGCCATTGTTGTCGTCCATACCGCTAGTTGTTTTCGTCAAAATATCTTCGGAAAGTTTAATGTATCCTTTCCAAGAATCCTTTTTTATCTGTTCTCCGGCATGCATAATCCAACCCATCGTTTGAGCGGAAGCCCCTTCTCTTTGTCCGAATTCTTTTGCTTCATCATATACCAAACCCCAAACCGTCGTATCTTTGGAGTAATAATCAAAACCGTCGTTGTTCCATTTTCCAAAACCGTTATTGGCAAACGGCGAACTTCCACCAGGAAGCGGAGAGTTTGATTCCATATGGTCGATGGTATGGTTGCCAAATTCCGCACCGTTTTCCATAAGCTCTTTGGATATGCGATAAATCTGATTGGATTGCTGCAATTGTCCGCCATCTTTATATGCATAATCTCTACCCCACATAACAGCAATCTTTGTGTGTTTACTCTCGGAAGGAGTGTTAACCTCATAATCATAATCGTTAGGGACATAATACCCAAGATACGATTCCCGATTATTCCATGGTCCCGAGCCATTAACATAAAGTCCCGTAATCATATTAAAAGTCATAGGCACTCCGCCGCCCGTTACTTTTCCACCCTTTGCAAGGTCATGCAACGCCCAAGCCATACCGTTCTTGTTTGGACCGGTTTCGCTGAGTTGTTCGGGATTTCCCATACTTGAAACGTTCCAAGAATTTACAGTCCCTTTACCTGTGCTATTATCAATGCCTTTCCCTGTCATACCGGACTTACTTCCTTTGTCATAGTTATATTCGGTACCATAAGCCCCCGAATATCCGTTATCGTCCCAAATGTAAAGCACATACTGCTTGATTCTCGGGTCGTTTGTCGGCAATCCCGCCGGATTCCACGGAGACGGGAAATTGTAGTTATCAGTCCCGTTCCTCGCTCCCATAGCCGTAGCGACAATCATTAAAGCCGCGCCTGCCGCCAAAATACTTTTTCTCATAAACACTCCTCTTTAAATATAATGTTAGAACATTTCGCTCCAAAGCGTATAAAAACAACCGCCGCATAAAAACGACCGTTTTTGTACGGCGAATTTGTTTTTATTAAATTTTTACGAAAGGACATTTATGTTATACGCTTATATTCGTGTCAGCACGGACACACAGACGGTTGAAAACCAAA
>JAIRUI010000071.1 GCA_031254455.1 Chitinispirillales bacterium
CAGTCGAGAAAGAAAGGTGATTATATTATATGGTTCTCACAAAGTTATTAAGCAATGAAAATGGAATTATCAGATATTTGTACCAGCCGGAAAAAGACGGTGAACCGGGTATATTATTATACAATAAAAAAGATGATATGCCTGAAATAGAAAAATTAGCCGAGAATGATATAAAATCAACATTTTATCGAAATCATGTTTTTACCATGATTAGAAAAAATATTAATAATTTACCAGATGAAATGTTATTGAGTTGGTATTAATATCACGTCAAAAGCATGAAAAATTACAAAACAGTTACACGCTGTGACAAAGCGGAATAAATATGATAAAATCAACCAGAAAGGTTGATGAAAATGAAAAAAGAAGCATGGTTGGAAGAATTTTTAGAACGGTTGAACAATATCGAGGATAATCGGGAAGAATGGAAGGTGCTGCACAAAATAGGCGACATTATAGCGATTTGCATAATATCCACGCTCGCGAATTGCGATAGGATGAAAGATATACAGATATGGGCAACATATCACACGGACTTGCTTGGTAAATATCTTGAACTGCCAAACGGGATTCCAGGATATGACACAATGCGCCGGGTTATGGGGAGCGTATCGCCGCAGTATCTGAATAATTTTCTACAACAATGGAATGAACTTTTGGCAATGAATCAAAAGGGCAAACTTCGCAAAATACTTGCGATAGACGGTAAAACACAACGCGGGAACGCGACAGCCAAACAGAAACCGAATCACATAGTAAGCGCGGTTGATGAAAACAAATTATGTTGGGGACAAGAACGAGTCAGCGATAAATCCAATGAAATTACCGCGATACCGAAGCTATTAGACAGATTAAACATAGAGAAACAGATTGTAACAACAGACGCCATGGGGACGCAAAAAGACATCGTGAAGAAAATCATAGAAAAGAAGGGCGATTATGTATTGGCGTTGAAGGGGAATCAGCATAATTTTTATGATGAGGTAAAATTGTATTTTGAGGATAAAGAATTTTTGGGAAAGAGCGCGAAACATCACACGACGGAAAAGGCGCGAGGCGGGATAGAGAGACGCGAATATTGGCAAACAGACGATGTTTCATGGTTAGCGCAAAGGGATGAATGGGAAGGACTAAAGTCTATCGGTATGACACGCAACACAACAACAAAAAACGGCAAAACAACTGTAGAAACCCGGTATTTTATCAGCAGTTTAGGAATTGACGCTCCCCTTTTTGCGCGAGCGATTCGTTCGCATTGGCAGGTTGAAAGTTATCATTGGCTATTGGATACGACGCTGCGTGAGGACGAAAGTCCTGTTTTAGATAAACAATGCGCTGAAAACCTTAATATTATCAGGAAATTTGTTCTTGCTATTCTTAAAACCGCTCAAATTGGCGATAAATATACAAGTTTGCGGGGGAAACGGCTGCATATTGCTTGTGACCCGATAGGGTTTATGGAAAAACTGTTTGAAATTTGAAAGGCGAATTTTTAATGATTTTCGCAAAATTTTATTGGTTTGTGTTTGTTTCACGAATTTTGTCATGCTTTTGACGTGGGTTATTTTTCAAAAATTTCAAAATTATAGTTTTTTCATACAATTATATTTTATTTTGATAGATAAATCAAAAATCGGTGGTGTGCTAAAGTATTTTATCAAAAAGCCGATATAATGATTATCACAGCGAAAGGTGGAAATTATTGTGGTTATAAAAACAATAGCAGTAAAATGTCCGCATTGAGGAAGCGATAAAGTTTCAAAAAACGGACATAACAAAACAGGAAAACAAGTATACAACTGTAATAATGCTGAATGCAGCCATCGTAATTTTGTAGAGGAATACACTTACAAAGGACACAACCCAAAAATCCGGGAGCAAGTAATAGCCATGGCTGTAGACTGCAATGGAACGCGTGCGACAGGGCGGATTCTTGGAATTTCAAAAGATACTGTAACAGCTATTTTAAAAAACGGAAAATTGGGCATGGCAAGTGAATTACAATTACCTTCATGACAATCAAGTTACAGATATTGAAATTGTATCATCCGAACAAGTTGATATTGATGAAGCTGAGATAGATGAAATGTGGTCCTTTGTCCATGATAAATCTCAGCAATATTGGCTCTGGTGGGCAATAGACCATATAACACAGGTGTACCGCTTGCGTATTGTTTTGGTACAAGGGAGCATAAAAACCTTGACGAATTACAGAAACTCCTTACTCCATTTAATATTGAAATTATCTATTCAGATGACAATTATGCCTATAAAAACCGAATTAAAGGAAGTGTTGTAGTTACAGGTAAGCGCAACACCCAAAAAATTGAAAGAAAGCACCTCTCTTTGCGAACTTGGTGTGCCAGACTTGTCAGAAAAGGAATTCGTTTTTCTAAACTCCACCTTATGCACCGTATCGTCGTTAGTTTAGTTATAAACTTTTGGTTTTTTTCCAGAAAATTTCCGTTTCATTTACTTTAGCACACGACCAAAATGGGAAGCCCGGTGGGAGTGTAAGGCAAATTAACGCCGAAACAAGAAGAAGACATCAAAAAACAGATAACGGAAAAAACACCGTCGGAATGAGGATTAAAGGGACATTTATGAGG
>JAIRUI010000072.1 GCA_031254455.1 Chitinispirillales bacterium
ATCTTTAGAATCTCCCTAAATTTATGCTCTGAAATTCTTGAACGAATTATATATTTGTTTTCCATTGTCCCTCCTAGTATTACAACAAAATAATTTTTGTTTAACTAGGATTGAACCTATAATTTTTAATCTTGAACCTAATTTTAATATTAATATATCATAATATTACGTATAAGTTTTTGCGCTTTTTGGGAACGACGTAATTTTATCAACGCTCCGTCTTTTAACTGACGAACTCTTTCACGGGTAATATCCATTTGCTGCCCGATTTCTTCCAAAGTATAATGCGTTTCTTCACCTATTCCGTAATATTTGCAAACGACCAAATATTCTCTTTCGGTAAGAAAATCACGCATAATTTTGCACATCTCGGACGAATTGGAATTTTCAAGCGCCCTTTCATCGGTATCTTCTATCGACTCGTTCACAATCGTATCAAGAAGTATGCCGCCGTCATCGCGCAAAGGCGCGTCAAGCGAACGGTGTCTTCCGCTTATTTTCATTGAATTTATAACATCGTTTTCCGACATTCCCATCGCTTCCGCTATTTCGGCGTTCGTAGGATTGCGTGAATATTTTTGCATTAACTGTTCGCGTGTTTTACTTACTTCGTAAATCGTTGCGACTCTGTTCAACGGAACTTTTACGATACGTGAGTGGTCGGCAAGTCCCTGTAAAATCGCTTGACGAATCCACCAAACCGCATACGAAATAAATTTAAATCCTTTCGTTTCGTCGAATCTTCTTGCTGCGCGGATAAGCCCTAAATTACCCTCGTTAATCAAATCCGATAACGCAAGTCCTTGATTTTGATAGCCTATTGCAACGCCGACGACAAATCGCAAATTCGCTTTTATCAAACGTTCCTCCGCAGACCTGTCCCCCGTTCTTATTTCTCTCGCGGTTTCTTTTTCTTGATCCGGCGTTAAAGGATTATATTTTGTTATATCTTTAAGATATAATTTCAAACTCTCTTCATCGGTCGATATGCTGTATTTTTCCGAGCCGGACACATGGACCTCCTTGTAAAATGTTTTCTCTTTAAACGTTTTGCGGGCAAAATAATTTTTTTCCAAACGGTTTAGCGTATTTTTTTTACATTTAGTTAAATTTTATTGTTTTCTCGTCAAAAATCATTTTCAAATTAAATAAATTTATCCGTTTTTATATGTTTATCTGATTTTTATCTTTAATATAACGGGAAATTACGTATTTTATCCAACATATTTTAGTTTTATAGACACGGCGGATTTATGCGTAAAGTTAATATTTCTTTGCAAAATGTATTTTCTTTAATCTTTAATTATGTAAAAAATAAGATTTTAATACAATTCAAGGCTGTTATTTTTGTAGTGCTTTATTTGGCGTCGTTCCAATTGCTTGTTCTAAAAGCGCCGATAGCCGACGCACTTGCGGTTACGGGAGGAATAATCGTCGTCGCTATAGGTCTTGCGGCGTTTTTAGAAGGATTGTTCCTGTCTATTATGCCGCTTGGAGAAATGTGCGGACGAAATATCCCTGGCAAAATGAAACTTTACGCAATTGTAGCGTTTTCGGTAATTTTGGGTGTTACCGCCACTCTCGCCGAACCGGCAATAGGATTTTTGAAAGCGCAGGGTTCTTCCATATCGCCTTGGCGAGCGCCTATGCTTTACTACTTGCTCAACGCCGGAACAAACATGACGATTGCCGCAGTCGCTTTGGGAATAGGGCTTTCGGTTTTGTGCGGTGTAATAAGGGCGTTGCATCTGTTATCTTTAAAACCTTTTATTTTTTCGATTATCCCCGTCATGCTCGTTTTAACTTATTTCATAGGAAACGATCCGCGTATGATTTCAGCGGCGGGACTTGTTTGGGATGTAGGCGGAGTCGCAACCGGACCGGTTACCGTTCCGCTTATTTTGGCGCTTGGGCTCGGAATTTCGGCAATGAACGGGAAAAATAACAATAAAAGCGGCGACGGATTCGGCGTCGTAATGCTTGCCTCGGCGCTTCCCGCGCTGATAATGATGATTTTGGTGCTTGTTTTGAGCGGACAAATGCCGCAAGCGTCAACACCCGAGCGATTTTTTTCCGAAAACAATAAAACGTACGCAATGAAAGTTCTTGGAATTAACGACTATCAAAAATTTGAAGAAATCGCCGTATTGGCAAAAAGCGACACAGGCGATGTAATGACAAAACTATCGCCTGAACACGAAGCAAACATAATCAGCACGATAATTGACGCGATAAAAGCGATTTTACCGTTGTCGATAATTCTTTTAGTAGTCTTAACTCTTTTTATGAAAGAGAAAATTAAAAATAAGGACGAAGTGTTTTTGGGAATTATCTTGTGTCTTGTAGGACTTGCGCTATTTAACGGCGGAATGCTGCGAGGATTGCAATCACTCGGTTCACAAACAGGAGAAGCGCTCCCAAAAGCATACAAAGAAGTCGCTCGTCTCGATAAAATGGAAACATTTGCCTGCATCGACGAATCAATTATAGTCAAAGCGATTAAAAATCACGGTTCTATTGTAGAAATGATGCCTGTTTCCAGAGAAAACGGAAAATTAGAATACATTCCTTTCAATCGAGAAAAATACGACTCGGAAACGAAAACATACGAATATATTCCGGTCGATAAGCCGCTTTGGGCTAAAAACGCTTCGCAAATAGGATACATCATCATTCTGTTGTTTATGTTCGTTATGGGAATCGGCGTGACACTTGCCGAACCGCTCCTTTACGCGATGAGTTTACAGGTTGAAGAGATGACCGGCGGTTCTTACAAAAGCAAAATGCTGATTTATATTGTCGCCGCAGGAGTGGCAATCGGTATAGCGGCCGGATTTGCGAGAATTTTATACGATTTTCCGACAATGTATCTTCTTGTTTTTGCTTACAGCTTAGCGCTGATTGCGACAATATTTTCCGACGATGAATTCGCTTCTATCGCTTGGGACAGCGGAGGCGTCACAACCGGACCGATAACCGTTCCTTTGGTCATCGCTACAGGAATGGGAATAGGATCACAAGCCGGCGTTGCAGATTGTTTCGGCGTAATCGCTTCGGCTTCGGTTTTTCCTATAACGACCGTTCTTATTTCTGGAATAGTGATTAAACTGCTTAACAGGGCTCCGGCTAAAAAGGACGATAAAAACGAGGTCTATGAAATTATAGGAGGCGCGGAAATATGAAATCAATGCAAGTCTCAAAAATAACTTTAATTATCGACAGCGACTTCAATAAAAAAGTTCTTGAATTGCTTCCAAGTTGCGGAATTTTAGATTTTTACAGCGCAGTCGGACGGCAAAATTTTTTGAGAAAGGCGATTAGGTTTATAAATCCTTTTACCGAAAGGTATATGGTTTTACCGCGTCAAAGCGATATTTTCAGGTTTTACGTTCCAAATATTTACGAAAAGAGCGTTCTTTCCAATATTTCTGAACATCTCGCTCTAAAAACTTCAGGAAACGGAAGCATATTTGCCGAAAACGCCGAAGTTTTTGTAAAAAATCAAAAATTATACGACGAAGAACTTTTAAAGAAACTTCCACTGCGCGAAGAAAACAATTTATTTGATTATACCTTGGTCGAGGCGATAGTCCAAAGAGACAGTGCGGACGCGATTTCAAAAAACGTTCTGGAAATGGGTTACGGCGTACCGGCCGTTTGTTTCGGCGAAGGAATAGGGTTGCGACAAAAACTCGGACTTTTGAGGATAGTCGTTCCGGCTAATAAAGAAATCATGTTTTTTATAGTGCCGCCGCCTAATACGCAGTCGCTCATCGACGTAGTGAAAAAATCTGCGCAACTTGATACGCCCGGACAGGGAGTTATTTTGGCGGAGAGCGTCAGGGCTATGAACGTGAATATTCGCATCCATCTTGAAACGCAAAGACACGCAGCGACTATGGATCAAATAATAAATTCCATAGACATTATGCACGGTTCAACCGATTGGCGTTCGTCGGCTAAATCCGCAAAGACGATTTTGAAAGGCGGCGAAAAACATTACAGATTTGTGCTTATCACAGAAGAAGATTCGCTTGAAGAAACTATTAAAACGGCGTTGGAAGCGGGAGTCGGCGGCGCTACAAGCGTCGATTATAACGGACATTTTTATGATACGGAAGAAAAAAAATTGCTTTCATATCAAACAAAAGAGGGCTGCGAAATGATTGTAAAAGAAGAAAACAAAAAAAATGTTTTGAAGGCGATTGAAGAAAGCGATTTTTACGGCGGAGAAAATAAAGGTATTTTAGAAATTGTAGACGTCGGTTATTTTTATATATCCGGAAAGAACGGTTAACTTTAAAAAGGCGGTTTAATATGAAAAAGATTTTTTTGTTTTTTGTGGTTACGGCGATTTTGTTCGCTCAACCGATAAAAGACGACGAATGGATAGAAAGCGGACAAATGCTGCGCTTTCCCGCAAACAAATATTTCACGGCGGTAGGAATCGGAAGCAATGAAAAAAACGCGGCTGAAAATGCGGTGGTAGAAATTCAAAGACAAATTTCCGCGACGGTAAAATCCGAGCAGATTTCCAAAGAATTTTCGCTTTTAACAAACAAATCATCGACAGATACGTCCCTTTTGAGTATTAGAAGCAAGTTTTCTGTCGCCGGCGATATTGCGGGGGTAGAGATAATCGCAACTTCTACGCGCAGAGATAATTTTTACGCGTTTGCCGCTTTAGAAAAAGAAAAATTTATTTCTTTGCAAAAATTAAAAATAACGGAACTGCAGGACGAACTGATTAAAACATACAGCCGCGCAAACAAAGCGATTTCAGAGAAAAAAGTCGCCCTTGCAATTTCGCTTTTAAATTCCGCCAACGAAAAAATCACCGCAATCCGTTCGGAGAGAATACTTTTATCTGCGGCGACGGTTCTGACGGAAAATGAAGAAATTCCCGTCTCAAAAGCGGATATCGATATAAAGCTTGCCGAAATGGCAAACTCCATTAAAATAATTTCGGCGGCCGGAGACAAACAAACGACGTTTACGGGAGAGGCGCCTACAGAACCTTTTACGGTAATAGTTACGGCAAACGATCAGCCGATAGAAAATCTCGCAATTGCTCTTTTTGACGAAAAAAACAAAAAAGTCGCTTCGGCGTATTCCGACAACGACGGAACGGCATATTTATTTTTGGACGAAAAGTCTCCGTCTGTCGTAGGAACATATAAATATAAGGCGAAATTTGACTTGCCGAATATGCAAAATTTGACGCCTGTAGATTTTTCATATTCCGTAAAAATGCGTCCGATTTCAATTTGGGCGCAAATTTCAACGTCAGTTTCACCGGCGCTGCATTCAGGAATTTTGGAAATTGAGCGATCGGCTAAAGAAATGCTCGCGCAGCACGGCATTTTAGACGACAGATGCGGATGCGTAAAAATTTCCGTTTTGATTTCCGATATTCAGAAAGAGGCGATCGAAGGTGTATCGGCAACGCGTTCGTTTGTCCGTTGTGACGCCGTCGCTCAAATCATTCTTTCCGATAATAACGGAAAACAATTGTACTCCGCAAATACACATCGATTGGGAACGGGAAAAGACAGGTTTTCCGCCGTCGCCGACGGGCTTAAAAAAGTACAGCTTGGAGAAATTTTGAAAGATATTCAAAACGCCGTGCAAAATTATGATTCTCAAGAAAAGAAAAAAATGTCGGATAAATCGCAAATTTATCAAGAAAAGAAAATAGTAGTATTTCCGTTTATATATCGCGGATTCGGAGGATATTGGCTTTCCACAAATTATGAATCGCTTTCGACAATGATTACTACCGCGCTTGTTAACACAAAAACGTTCAAGGTTTTGGAATACCGACAAGCGGAAGCGTCAAACACCTATGGAAGGTATGACAATCCCGAAATCGAACAGGCAAAATTTTTGGGAGCGGATTGGATTGTTACAGGAAACATAGCGAGAGGCAACGACATAGTCGAAGTCGATATTCGTATCGTTGACGTATTAACTTCACAGATTGTCGCGTCCGTCAGCGCACAAGGAAAAAATATCTATGATTTTAGAGATATTTCTGAAAAACTTATAAAAAAGTTAGATATCGATCTGCCGAACGAAGGCGGTACTTGCTGCAAATGAATCTCCCCGCAGCAAGACTGCGGGGTATCGCTTCAGGAATAATTTTACTTTTTTATCGCCGCAAGCGGCGGGGAATTTACCCACAGAAATTAAAATCATAATAGGATTTTTTGATGAAGATTGTATATGATTCCCGCATAAATATAATGTATATTTTGCCGAAATACCAAAATAAAGGAATTGTCGATGAAAATTTTCTTTTCGGCGGGTGACGCCAGCGGCGATGTAAATACCGCAAAAATTATCGCAAAATTAAAACAAAAATATCCGGATATTCGATTCGGGGGACTTGGAGGTCCCGCTATGAAGAAAGAGGGATTTACCGGCGATTTTGAGTTTTCAAAATTTAATAAAATGGGTTACTGGGAAGTTTTAAAAAATCTTTTGTTCTTCTTTATGTCGCAAAAAAAATTTATAAAAAAAATGAAAGACGAAAAGCCGGACGTTTTAGTCTGTGTAGATTTTTCGGGATTTAATAAAAAACTTGTAGTCGAGGCAAATAAAAAAAACATTAAGGTTTTATGGTTTATCGCTCCTATGATTTGGGTTTGGAAAAAGGAAAAATATATTAAATTCTTTCAAAAACATAAAGCGCATATCGCATGTATTTTTCCTTTTGAGCCGAACCATTGGAAACCGAGAATAAATTCTGTAAGTTTCGTGGGAAATCCGCTTTTGGAAAATTTTGATTACTTTTCGCTTCCCAAAAAAACACAGGGGGATCTGCAAAAAAATTTCACTTTGGCGCTAATTCCCGGAAGCAGAGAGCAAGAAGTAAAAAAAATGCTTCCGTTTATGATAAACTGCGCTTTGATTCTTAAAAAAACTTATGAAAATATCAGAATTATTATTTCAAAAACGGCTTATATACCGGAAAATCTGTACGAAACCGCAAATAAATCTTTTGAGTTTGAGGCGGATTTTAATAAAATTTTACAAACGGCAAGCGCCGCGCTTGTCACTTCGGGAACCGCTTCTTTGCAAATAGGGCTTGCCGCGATTCCGCATATAGTTTTATATAAAACATCGCCGCTTTCATATTTCATTTACAAAGCCGTCATACGAAAAAGAGAAATCGTTATCGGACTTTCAAACATTGTCGCAGAAAAAAGGATTGTCACGGAATTTATTCAAGATAAAATGATAACGGAAAACGTTGTTACGGCTTTGAAAAAACTTATTGAAAATTCGGAAGAATACGAAAAAATCGCACGGGATTTGCAAAATTTGCGTTTTTTATTCGGCAACAAAAAAACGAGCGAAGAAATTGTAAAGTTAATTGCCGAAATGGTTGACGAATAAGATTATTCGGCTTTTCTCACTAAACCGAATAAATAACCGATATACTTAAATCCTTCCTGACGATAGAAAATATCCATCTCTTTATGAAAGAATTTTTTTACCCGAACGTCTGCAAAAAATCCTGTTTGATCTTCAAGACGGCGGGACATGTGAGCGTAGTAATTATCCCATCCGCTTTGCGGAACAAGCGTCATTAGGTGAATATCAAAACCTGCCGACTTAAAAAGTTTCCTGTACCCTGATTCGTTTTCGTAGCAAAATCTCGCATTATCGTAAATATTAAGAATTTCAGCGGGAATATTTTCTTCATTTACAAGTAAAATCAAATCCGAAAACGCCATCCAACCTCGCGGAGATAAATAATCGTTAATCAGGTTTATACTTTTTTGTCTGCCCAGCATTGTCAAAATTCCGCCTTCGGCAAGGACCAAGTCAAAGTTTTTTTGGGGAATGAACTTTTCTTCAAGTATGTCGCCTGTTAAAAAAGTGATGAGATGACTTATTTTTTTTTGCTGCGCCGCTTTTTGCGCTATTTCAACATTATCTTTGTTTACATCTATCGCAGTCGCTTTGCAGCGAAATTCCGAAACGATATTGCAAACGCCGTCGCCGTATCCGCAGCCTATGTCCAAAATATTACTTGCCGGCGAAATTCCCGCAAATCTCCCCGCAACAAGAGTGTATTCCTTTCCTGCAGGCGACGTGTAATTACTTTTTATGTCTGTTACCATAATCTATCGCACTTTCATGTACAATACAACTGTAAAAACCAACAGAATAAATGAAGTTATATGAAATCCCCAAGTAATTTTTGAATCTATTTCTTTGTTTTGTAGTTTTCTCGCGATTCTTTTAAGCGTTTCATCCGACAAATTATCACAATCTTTTAGTTCCGCTCTAATATCGTCTTTTTTATCGAAAATCTTTTTTTCTCTCATTAAAAACTGAAAATGATGATGAATCGGCGCACATTTGAAAAATCGCTTTCCTTTCGTTATTTTGAAATACGCCATTTGAAAAAAACTCGACATAAATTCCACTATAAAGACAAACGCTATAATAGGAATAAAAAATTCCACTTTGAGCAGAACGAAAAGCACGCCTAAAAACCCGCCTAATCCGATTGAACCCGAATCGCCCATTATTATTGAAGACGGCGGAGAATTGAACCATAGATACGCAAACAGAACGCCGACGGCGGCGCTGATTACAGGAACGACTTCAACGATTGCGATATTGTTTGAAAATGGAACCAACAGATATTTACTCCAGTCTGACCTTGAAACAATATATGCGACAATTGCGACAAAAACGAAATTCGTAATTAACGGTATTATCGCTAAAGTATCCAAACCGTCGGTGAAATTCACGCCGTTCGCCACAATCGCAATTGTAAACGTCGCTATAAATACAAACTCCCAAAAAGACAAGTTAACGTTTGTTTTGGAAATAAAAGGAATCGTTATATCTTTGTTTATATCGGGAATAAATTTATATATGAAAATTGAAACTACAAACGCGATTATCAAATACAAACATAATCTAAGCGGTGCAGAAATTCCATCGGATTTGTATAAATATGATTTTTTTTCAAGTTTTCCGCAGGCAATCTTTTTTTTACTTTTTATTTTTACTACATCATCGACAAAGCCGATAATTGCATATAAAACATAAACTGAAAGAGTGAAAATTACGATAGTATTAAATCTTGCGGTGATAAGCGAAACGATAAGAATAACGAAAACAAACAAAAACCCCGCCGGTTGAACAGGAGGTGTTTTCCCTTTCTCCAATTCAGAGTTGAAATCCTTTTTCCTCAAATATTTTATAAACGGCGGAAACAAAATTATTCCAAATATAAAAGATAAAACTAAAGCCGATCCGGCTGCGAAAATACGACTGTTGAACATGTACAAATATATATTTTGATAAAGAAAATCTATTAGCATTAAAAAATTACCTTTCGAGACAAAACTCCCATAAAATAATAAATTGCCGTATATTAATACGAATTTAATGTATTTTTGCGGGAAGTAAGCGGAAGTACGGAGAAATTTTGAACAAAATAACAAATGTTTTGGCGAACAGATACGCGTCCGAAGAGATGAAACGAATTTGGTCGGACGAAGGAAAAGTTGTCTTGGAAAGAGAACTTTGGATCGCCGTTATGAAAGCGCAAAAAGAATTAGGTTTGGATATTCCTCAAGAAGCGATTGACGCATACGAAAAGGTTAAAGACGCCGTTAATCTCGAAAGCGTTTCGCAAAAAGAAAGAGTTACAAAACACGACGTAAAAGCGAGAATTGAAGAATTTTGCGAATCCGCGGGATTTGAGCATATCCATAAAGGGATGACAAGCCGAGATTTAACCGAAAATGTCGAACAACTGCAAATTTTCGAGTCGCTGAAAATTATGCGCGATAAAACGATATGCGCACTTATAAAAATGTCTCAAAAGTCAAAAAAATATCAAAAATTGATGATTACCGCTCGAACTCACAACGTCGCAGCGCAACCGACTACCTTAGGCAAACGAATCGCTATGTTCGGGCAAGAACTGCTTTTGGGATTGGACGTCTTAAACAGGGTTATTGAAAATTATGCAGTTAGAGGGATAAAAGGCGCGGTCGGAACACAGTTAGATCAATTGACGCTCTTTAACGGAGACAAATCAAAAGTCGCAAAATTAGAAGAACTAATTGCAAAACATCTTGGAATTTCCAAAATTATAAACGCCGTAGGACAGGTTTATCCGCGTATGCTGGATTACGAAGTCGTTTCCGCTCTTTATCAATTGACCTGCGGAGCGGGAAGCTTTTGTACAACGCTTAGAATTATGGCTGGAAACGAAACGGCAGGCGAGGGTTTTGCCAAAGGACAGGTAGGCAGTTCCGCTATGCCGCACAAAATGAACAGCCGTTCTTGCGAACGGGTAAACGGACTTCGCATTATTTTGTCCGGATATGTTACTATGCTTGGCGCTCTTGCCGGGAATCAATGGAACGAAGGCGACGTTTCGTGCAGCGTTGTGCGCAGAGTCGCGTTACCGGACGCTTTTTTTGCTGCAGACGGGCTTTTTGAAACGTTTTTGTCGATACTTAATCAGATGGAAGTTTTTGCGGCGGTAATTGAGCGTGAAAACAAATATTATTTCCCGTTTCTTTCAACAACCACGATTCTTATGGAAAGCGTGAAAAAAGGCGTAGGAAGAGAAATCGCCCATGAAATTATTAAAGAAAACGCGGTTTCTACTGTTAATGATTTACGGAACGGAAAAATATCAAAAAACGACTTGCTTGAACGATTAGCGTGTCATAAAGAATTAAACCTTTCAATCGACGAATTAAATTCCGTAATCAATAGGGGAGAGGAATTAATAGGTTCGGCGAAAGAACAGGTCGATAAATTTATAAAGCAAGTCGAAATTTGGAACGAAAAATTTCCGAAAGCAAAAAATTATCAGGTAAAACCTATACTATAAAAAATCACTCCGTATCTTCTTTTACCTGTCCGCAAGTATTGAATCCGAACAGAATGTAAAGCGGACACCAGCCGAAGATTGTCGTAATCGCCATCGCCGTCGCAAAAAACAGACAGAAAATTTTTGCAGTTCCTTGAACAAAGAATATCGCCGTTATATATAGAATTACAACTATAAATACGCGTATAATCCGGTCTGATTTCCCCTCGTTTTTTTCAATTTTCACTTTTACACCGCCTGAAAATATATTCCGCTTCTCCGCTTACCGTAAGCGGAATAATCGTATTAACATAAAAAGACTCAATCAATTCCCGATCGATTTTTCTCCTGAATTTCGACGTGTATGCCGACTGAATTTTATTACATTTTTGGGCGACCCTCGCCGCAATTTTTTTTTCGACTTCACGGCGAACAAGTAATTTCTTTACCTCGTATTCACCGATTTTCGCCGCTTCAACGTACGCTTTGGGATTTGCCGAAAACTTACTTTCGGCGACGTAAAAAGAGCCGTAATGAATTCTTTTTGAAATCGCAACAAGCGCCGAAACGTCCGCTTCCGCGGCGCTTCCGTATTCACCGTCATCGCCGGCGTCACAAAAATCGTTAACAAAATCGCCGTAATGTTCTTTGATTTTCGCCGTTAAATTTATGTTTTTCAAAGCGTCCTCGCATAAGGTTTCTTTTTCGTGAGCGACTCCTATGTCCGCAGTCCAGGTCGTAGATTCAAAAAACGGTTTTTCTTCGGCGGTCGTAAATCTTCCCAACTGTGCAAAAACCTGTTCGATGAATTTATGCATATAGTCTAAAAGCGAGACCCCTTTTGTTTGACTGGGAAGCAAAAATGCGCCTTTTAAATAAATTGCCGAATTTAATTTGTACTGCGCTCTATCCAGAATCCGAAAAATTATCGTTTCTTCAAGCGCTTCAAGGCGGTCGGCGACAATCGCCAAGTCAAACTTATTCACAAAATCTCCTTTTGCTTTTCGTAATACGGCGACAAAATAATAATTATTACGCTGTCGCAACACACTAATTTTCAAGTTTTATAAAAAAACGCCTAATCATATTTCTTGCGTAATCGCGCCGACGGATATTCCAATTGTTCGCGATATTTTGCGACGGTTCTTCGCGCAACCGATAAACCGAGTTCGTTAAGATCGTCAGACAACTGCTGGTCGGATAGAGGTTCAATTTTATCTTCGCCGTCGATTAACTGTTTTAATTTTTCTTTGATTTTTCTCGTTGAAACATCGTTGCCGTCATTGTTTTGCTTAAACGTTTCCGAGAAAAAATACTTTAACTCATACGTTCCAAAAGGCGTAACGGCAAATTTATTATTAGTCGCTCTGCTTAGAGTCGATTGATGCAAACCGGTATCGTTTGCAATATCGGAAAGGTTAAGGGGAAGCAAATATCGTTCTTTTTTTGTCATCGTAAAAAAACATTTTTGCCGTTTAATAATCGCATCCATTGTCATGAGCATAGTTATTCTTCTTTGCTCAATCGCGTTTATAAGCCAATTTATGCGATTATATTTTTCGCGAATAAAATTTTTTGTATTTCTGTCCGCTTTAAATCGTCTTTTCAACATATCCGAATACTGCTGGTTTATTTCCAAATTCGGCAAAAATTCATCGTTTACCGCGGTTTTCCATTCACCGTCTTCATAACGAACAATTAAATCGGGAACTATAATTTCATTACCGTTTTCATATTCGTTCTTGACGGCGGGCGATAAATTAAGAGTTTTTATTATTTCAAACGCTTCTTGAACTTGCGACGGCTCTATTTCATACTTTCTGGCAATCGTAGTAATTTTCCCATGGGTGAAAAAATCCCAGTAGTTTTGGATAATTTTATAGGGCAAATCACTGTCGTCATAGCCTAATTTATCAAGCTGTAACAGTAAGCATTCTTTAATATTCGCCGCACCTATTCCCGCCGGTTCGCAATTTTGAAGCGCCTCTACCGCCTTTTCTATAGTTTGATAATCCGCCCCGAAACGGTTTTTTACGTCTTCATAATCAATATCCAAGAATCCTTTTTCATTCAACTCGCCGACTAAATAAAACGCAATTTTTTGAACGTCTTTCGGCAAATTCATATCCAGAATTTGTTCGTTTAATTTATCTTCAAACGTTTTGGAATAAGTTCGCAGGCTTTCGGCGTAATTTCGCTTTTCCTCGTCGTACGTTTCATCGCTTCGCAGTTCGTCTCCGTATTCAAACCCGTCTTCTAAGTAGGATTGGCTGTCTATTTCGTTTTCTTCTACGCGAAACTCTCCGTCTTCGTCTTTTACTCCCGCATAATCTTCATTATCTATATTTTTTTCTTCTTGCGAAACCTCAAGAAGCGGATTTACTTCCATTTCCTGACGAATATACTGTTCTAACTGCATAGCGTTTTGCTGAATAATATTCATCATCTGTATCATTTGTGCGGTTTGTATTTGTTTTTGTTGCAGCCCTGCTTCTAATCCAAACGCTAAATTCAAAATTTATCCTCGCAAAATTAAATTTTACATTAGTAATTACACCCCATCGGCTGCCCGTCAACACAATCTTTTATGGAAACCGGATAATCGCCGTTGAAACAAGCGCAGCAGAAATTTTTTCGTTTTTCTTTGGGTAAAACCGAAAGCATTCCGTCTATTGAGAGGTAGTGCAGTGAATCCACTTTAAAGTATTCGCGAATTTCTTCGATTGTTTTGTTGTTTGCAATAAATTTTTCTTTTATCGACATATTTATTCCGTAAAAACAAGGAAAAATTACGGGCGGCGATGATATTCGCAGGTGAATTTCTTTCGGTCCCGCCGCTCTGATAAGTTTCATAATTCTTCGCATAGTCGTCCCGCGAACGATCGAATCGTCCACCACAACTATAATTTTGTCTTTTAACTGCGAAATTATTGGATTAAATTTAACTTTAACGCTGAAATCGCGCTTGTTCTGCTCAGGATGAATAAACGTTCTGCCCGTGTAATGGTTTCGTATAAGTCCCAATTGATAAGGAATTTTCGCACCCTCTGCATAACCTAAAGCAGCCGCTGTCGCCGAATCCGGAACACCCATCACAAAATCTGCGTTTTTGGGGATTTCATATTCTTTCGCCAATTGTTTTCCGAACGCTTTACGAACGTCATCGACGCTGTTTCCGAAAACTATGGAATCCGGACGCGAAAAATATATGTGTTCAAAAATACAATGAGCGTACCTTTTCACTTTTTGAGGAAGTATCCAAAGCGTTTCCAACCCTTTGTCGCTGATTTTCATCACTTCGCCGGGCTTTACATCACGAATTAATTCCGCTCCTATTAAATCAAACGCGCACGTTTCCGACGCAATCACAAAACTTTCACCCAATTTTCCAACGGAAAGCGGACGAACGCCGTAGGGGTCTCTTGCCGCAATCATCGCATCCTTTCCCAAAAACAATACCGAAAAAGCGCCTTCGACGGCGGCAAGCGAATCGCGTATCATTTCGGCGATAGTCGGCGATTTTGAACGTGCGACCAAATGCATTATCACTTCAGTGTCGATAGTCGTTGTAAAAATAGAACCGTCGTTTTCCATTTCGCTTCGCAATTTGGCGGAATTTGTCAAATTTCCGTTATGTGCAGCCGCTAACTGACCTGCCTTAAAGTTTATCAGAACCGGCTGCGTATTCGCCAATAAAGAACCGCCGGTAGTAGAATACCGATTATGTCCGATAGCATGTTTTCCTACTAAACTATCAAGAATTTCGCGGCTGCCAAACACTTCACGAACCAACCCCATTCCCGTATGACGATACAATTTTTCATTATCCGAAGAAACAATTCCCGTGCTTTCTTGACCTCTGTGCTGTAAAGCATAAAGCCCCAAATACGTAATAAACGACGCTTCGGGATGGTTAAATATTCCAAAAATTCCACATTCTTCGTTCATTTTATCATCGTCAAAAACGCTGTTTTCAATCATTTTGTCCGCTCTGCTTTCCAAAATTTTTCTCACTGCACACTAAAATACTTTATTTACAATATTAAATATCCGTATTTGTTTTAATTGAATATCTTTTACGGATTTTTGTAAACAACATAAAATACTATAAATTCCGCAAAAACAAAACGGAGCGCAAATCTCTCTGCACTCCGTCGTTTATTCAACTCGGAATTATTCAATAAACTTTCAGATTTTCATCGTCTATTTCTACAGCGTCGCCGACTTGACGGATTATTCCTACTCCGTAAACTTTCGCTTCTTCAATTACGCTTTTATCAAACGAAAAACCCGCCGCTCCAAGATATAATTCGTAGTTCTTATAGATGGGAAAATATTCACGAAACTGAGACGCTTTATTTAACGCTATTTCTTTAATAAAATTCGGATGTATTCTGTTTTTCGCCTCAATAATCGCCACTGATTTACCGTTAACCAAAACACTGTCAAATTCCGCTGATTTCCCTTTTTTGTTATATTCCAAATTAGAAATCATATAGTCATACGTTTCTTTACCGAAAGATAATTTCTTTTTGAATACGTTTTGAAAATACTGCTCTGCGTGATAACCGATATTGTTGTTTACCCCGTTCACTATTTCGTCAAGCCGGTCTAATTTTTTGTCGGTTTTCTTTTGCTGCTCTCTCAACTCCGCAAAACCTTTAGCATTCTCTTCCATCAACGCTTCAATTCTGTCTAACCGCTCTCTCCACTCTTCCATAAATTTTCACCTATCTTTAATGTTACAATACAAATATACAATTTGCCGCAAAAACAAAACGGAGTGCAAATCTCTCTGCACTCCGCTTATTATTTAGACTATAAACCTTCAACCGTCATATTCCGACCGCATCAATGGTTAATACAAAGGAAACACTGCTATTTTACCTCAATATCATAATTCCTGACAAACGGCTGTCCCTCTGTCAATCCGTTTTCTATCGTCGCAGTAATGAAAACTTTACCGGGTTTGTCAAACGTAAACGACATATCCCCGTTGGAACTAACAGTCATTGTTACATCGGCCGTACTCCATAATATATCCTTATAGGTAGCGTTAGCCGGATATACTGTCGGGTAAAGGTTACTCAAAACAAGAGTTTCTCCAAGAGTATACGATAAAGGAAATAATTTGTCCGCAGTTCCCATAAAGTGTATCTCGGTTACCGGTGTATAGGCGATGGCACCCTGCACTGAAACACCCCACGTTTGCATAAAATACGATCCCCCAAGTTCGCTCCCGTTTACTATTGATGCGGTAATTGTGACAAGTCCCTCACCCTTATCAAACACAAGATCTTGTGTGAATGGGTTATAGGTGCATGCTCCATCAAACACCCAACTTATATTCTTATTCGTAGCGTTTGAAGGAAACACCGTAGCAATGTTATTCATATTAAACGGAATCAAACTTCCGGGCGCAGCAATTTTCGGAATACTGTTTGCCACAATACTGTCCACCGCAACAAACTGACTGTTGGCGTTAGGCATTACCTGAACAGTCCAACCCAGGACGTAATCCTGTCCGGGCGCATATCCGTCTTTTATCATTGCAATAACCGTAACAGCCCCGACATTACCAAACACCATCATGCCGTTTGTGTTTATCGTCGCCATTTCACCCACAACACTCCACTCTATCTTTTGATTGGTAGCGTTTTGCGGAAGAACCTTAAAGCCGTTACTAAGCGGAATCCCCGCTCCGACAACAACAGTCGTCGGGAAAGTTCCGTCGATGTTTGTTACCGCAACAAAACCGTCGCAGTCCTTGCAAGGCTTATCTTCGCCTTCATCCGAAACAATAATCGTAAAGATTTTGGTATATGCCTGTCCAGGCGCTCTTCCGTTTGCTATGGTTGCAGTAATCGTATATCTTCCCGCCTTGTCGAACGCAACGGTAAGGTCGGAAGTCATTGTCAAACCCTGACCGGCTGTCCATACAATATTCTTGTTCGTAGCATTTGAAGGGAAAACTTCGGGAGCAAGTTCGTTGATATTCGCCTTAGTTCCCGCGTCAACAATAATAGAATCGGAGAACATCATAAACACAATATCATTCACCGCAACAAAGTCGCCTGTGCTTTCGTTACCTACAACCACTTCCCATCTTTGAACATAGTCCTTAATGGAAGCAGTAACAGTACCGTCAGGGTCTTTCTCGGTTACTACCACGCCGCGTTTTATCGTTGCCGTAATCGTAACAGTCCCGACATTATTAAATACCATCATACCGTTTGCGTTTATCGTCGCCATATTTCCATCGGCATTCCACTCTATAGTCTTGTTCGTGGCGTTTTGCGGAAGAACCTTAAAGCCGTTACTAAGCGGAATCCCCGCTCCGACGACAACATACGACGGAAAACCTCCGTCAATATTTTCTACCGATACGAAGTCAACGTTACCGCAATCTTCGCAAGGCTTTTCTTCTACTACCTTAATCATAAACGTTTTGGTAAACGCCTTGTTTGTACCGGCGCCGTTCGCTATTGTCGCAGTAAGCGTAAACGTTCCTAATTTATCAAACGAAACATCAAGATTCGGCGTAAGCGTCAAACCCTCGCTTGCCGTCCAGACTATTGTTTTGTTCGTAGCGTTTGCAGGAAGCGCTGTCGGCTCAAATTCGTTTATGTTTCCTTTCGCTCCCAAATCAACAATAATAGTATCGGATATATCTCCCGTGTCATAACCGCCAAGAATTATATCCGTAACAGCGACAAAAACCGGAACATCCTTTGTTATAATTACCGTCCAAGTTTTAACATAATCGCCGTTACTTACCGTGCCGTCCGCTGTCGTCGAAGAGTTCTGCGACTTGCCGCCCGCTATCGTCGCCGTGATTGTCGCCTGTCCTTCGCTGTCGAATATAAAGCCCGTCGTAACTCCGTCTTTGGTAATTGCGCTTGCTCCCGTCGCTCTCCACAAAATAGTTTGCTTTGTCGCATTCTTCGGGAAAATAACCGCCTCATAAAGGTCAAACGTTATTTGTGCGCTTGGTTTTAAGTATTGCGGAATCGCAAGCACTATAGAATCTACCGCTACAAACTCGTCTTTGCCGACTACTCTAACATTCCACGTTTGAGTATAAGCCTGATCCTTCGCCTTGCCGTTTGCTATCGTCGCCGTAATTGTCGCCGTTCCCACAGTGTCGAAAGTAACTTCTCTTCCAAGTGCGTCAATGCTTGCTTTGGTTACACTCCATACTATCTTTCTGTTGCTTGCGTCAAAAGGAGTAACGCTTGCCAAAAGAGAAATCTTGCCGCCTACATTAATTGATGACAAAATATCACATTTTATTCCGCTAACCGCTACAAACGACGGCTGTGTAATAACTGTTTCACTTGTGTCTGTTGATTCTAAAACTTCTTCCTTTTCCGACTGTGAATAGCAAAACTCTTTAATTAAAGAATCCGGCAGATCGATAGTCGCGCTTCCGCTCTTAAGTTGAAACTTTCCCGTCGTTACGGCTTTGCCCGAAACTCCGTTTTCAATCTTTCTTGAACATACTACGTTGTCAAAGACTATCTCGCCCTTAAACTTTCCGTTAAATCTTATCGTTCCGTCACACTGCTCTATTCTGTTAACGCCGCCGTTTTGGTTTTTGGTTTCGGCGTTAAAGTAACTGACCGAGCCGCCAAGATACAGACTGTCAACGTTTGAATAGTCGAAAAATTCGTTGGCTATGCTTTCGTAACTGTATTTGTCTACTTCAAGGTCTCCGCCTTTTTCGTGGACTACTCGAACACCTCCGTAAACGTCTCCGTAACCTATGTAGGTGCGTTTAGAGTCGTTAGCCGCACGCGTGTTTCCCCCTCTAACAGTCGGAATAAACGCCGAGCCTTTCAACGCTTCCATATACAAATCGACAAAACCGTTGTCAATGATGTCTTCAAACTTTGTGCCGATAATCGGTACCGTTTGAATGTCGTCGCCCTGCGAAAGTTCTCCGACGCCTTCCGGAACTACCGCAGTGATGTTGTCGGGAATTTTGACTTCGCTGGCGCTTTTGTCCCCGTCGTCTTTACTGCATCCTACCATAATAAGCGCCGCCGTAAAAAACGAAAGTACAATTCCCATAAAAACCGTTTGTTTGTTCTTCATAAAAGAACCTCCTTAAAAAATTAGTTAATTAGTATGGCTATAACTTATAACTTTTCTTTCTTTCGTATTTTCTTGTGGATTGCTTTGTCGTTAACGCTTCTCGCAATGACGCGCTGTTTTTGTGTTACAGTTATTTTAGTCATTGCAAGCGTTGCGAAGCAATCCTGTCGCAACGTAAAAGCGTATATTTTTCGATAATATTTTTGTGAATGGTAATTTTCTTGTGTTGTTGAAAAAAGGCGTTCTAAAAAAGGAAAAGTGTAAATTCTTAAAAAAAGGGACGCTAAAAATCGGCGAAATTTATTCCCGAAGACCGAAGACCGAAGACCGAAGACCGAAGACCGAAGACCGAAGACCGAAGACCGAAGACCGAAGACCGAAG